>JBGCDN010000636.1:0-3754 GCA_045105495.1 Planctomycetaceae bacterium | reverse complement strand
TTCAGATCGTGTTCAACGTCAGCGAGTGCTTCTGTTATTAGGAACTTGACCTCGTCGAACTTGCCATCTTCTCGCTTCTTGACGAACGCACGGAAAGCTAGCACAACAGCATCCGCACCAGCTCGCGCGTCATCAGCTTGGTCGAGTCGAACGGTGATTTTGATGATTGGCAACTCGTCTTCCAGCTCAACTGAGAGGGCCTCCCTCAAAATGCTCCGGCCTCGCCGAAATGACGGGCGTTTCTCCAATTCGCCAATTCTCATCGCTTGCTGGATCAAAAAGTCCGACTTGATGACTTCAACGTCACGTCTCGCAACGTTGCGCTCACGGTTTATTATTGTCTCGTTGGGATCACGGCCCTCCAAATACAACCCGGTAGCTTTCTTCCCTACCACCATTACCCGAGCGACAGATTCATACTTCGAGGGTCCGAAGGATTCTGGGACAAAACGAACCGACAGGAACGCTATCAGGGCAATTAGAAGGCCAGTGAAGCCGCCAAAGAAACAGCCCGGTCGCCACGACGCTTGTTTCTCAACTGGTAGGTTCTTCACATCGCTCATTGATTGGCCATACTGCTGTTTAGGGTGATGGGCACCGACTTTGTCAAACATCTATTCTGACGCCTGCGCCGCGAGATAAGCAACCTCAGAAGATTCAGCACCAATGCGAAAAACAATCGAAGTTCAGGGTGCTCGCGAGAACAACCTGCAGAACATTTCTCTCGAACTGCCGCGGGATCAGTTGATCGTTGTTACCGGCGTTTCTGGTTCGGGTAAGTCGTCTCTCGCGTTCGACACGATTTACGCGGAAGGGCAGCGGCGGTTGCTGGCGTCGATGTCGTCGTATGCGAAGCGGTACATCGGTCAGCAGAAGAAGCCGGATGTCGATTTCGTGAATGGGCTCTCGCCGGTCGTTTCGATCGACCAAAAAACTATCGGCAGCAATCCGCGTTCAACCGTCGGCACGATGACCGATGTGTGGGACTACATGCGCATGCTGTACGCGACCGTCGGCGTGCCGCACTGCCCGCGGTGCGAGGAAGAACTCGACGGCAAGACGCCGCATCAGATGATGGAACACATGCTGGCGTTGCCGGAAGGAACCGAAGTCGAAGTCCGCGCGCCGGTGTCGAAGATCTTTGGTGAAGACTACGAGTACCTGTTCGAACAAATCCGCGTGAACGGCTACCGACACACTCGGATCGACGGCAAGGAACGCGATCTTGGCGATGAGATTGAACTCGATGAAGACAAGGACTTCCAGATCGATGCCATCATCGATCACTTCGTCATCGAGAAAGGCATCGACAAGCAAATCGTCGCATCACTGACGCACGGGTTGGAACTCGGCGACGGCATGCTGAGCTTCCATATCACCAGCAAGATGACGAAGGCGAAAAAGACCGCGTGGCACAAGGGCTTCGGCTGCAAGAAGTGCGACATCGTGGCTGGCAAGATGGCTCACTACAACTTCTCGTTCAACCTGCCGACCGGAGCCTGCCCAACGTGCGTCGGAGTCGGAACCGCCATGCGCGTGTACGCGCCGTTGCTGGTTCCCGATGGAAGTCGATCGCTGAACGAAGGCGCGATCATTCGCGAGGCGATGAAGTGCGACAAAAACACGTGGGGCGGGCGGATGCTGTATTCGCTGTCGCAGAAGTACAAGATCGACCTGGACAAGCCGTGGGACAAGCTGTCACAGAAATCCCGCGACATCATCATGCTCGGCACGAAGGGCAAGAAGTTCAAAGTCCAACTGGCCCCTGGCGCGCGGCAGGGAGTGAAACAGGTCGGCAAGGAGATCAGTTGGCGCGGTTTGGTGAGTCAAATCGAACATCACTATCGCTGGTACCGCAAGCAGGGCAGCACCAACGACTGGGTCGATTCGTACTTGAAGAAGGTGATGGTCGAATACGACTGCCCCGAATGCGGTGGTTCTCGCCTGAAACGCACGCGGCGGCTGGTCACGGTGAACGGCGAAAGCATCTTCGATCTCGGGCAGATGCATCTGGCCGAACTGCTGAAGTTCATGAAGTCCGTCAAGCCGACAAAAAAGACGAAGGGCGTGACGGACATCATCAAACGCGAAATCAACGGGCGACTGGAACTGCTGATCGGCATTGGGCTGGATTATCTCAGTCTGAACCGAACATCAGGAACCCTGTCCGGCGGCGAAGCGCAACGCATTCGACTCTCGACGCAAATCGGTTCCGGCCTGATGGGCATGCTGTACGTGCTGGACGAACCCAGCATCGGCCTGCACCCGAAAGACAACGTCAAGATGATCGAAACGCTGCGGCGACTGCAGCACCTGGGCAACACGGTCATCGTGGTCGAACACGACGAAGACACCATCCGTGCCGCCGATCACATTGTCGAAGTCGGCCCCGGCCCTGGCGTTCACGGCGGCAAGATCGTCACGCACGGACCGCTCAAAGACGTGATGAAGAACAACAAATCGATCACGGCTCAATACCTCTGCGGCACACGAGCGATCCTGATCCCCAACGAACGCCGTAAAGGCAGCGGCGATAAGCTGAGCGTCAAAGACGCTCGGCACAACAACCTGCGTGGCATCAACGTGGACATTCCGCTGGGCAAGTTTGTGTGTATCACGGGAGCGTCCGGTTCCGGCAAGAGCTCGCTGATTCACCAGACGATCTACAAGCGACTCTATTCGCTGAAGTACGACAGCCGAGTTCTCGCCGGCGAACACGACGAACTGCTCGGTCACGAACACATCGACGACATCATCAACATCGACCAGTCACCCATTGGTCGCACACCGCGATCGAACCCGGCGACATACATCGGGTTCTACGACAACATCCGCAAGCTGTTCGCTAGCACCGACGAAGCCAAAAAACGCGGCTACACGGCATCGCAGTTCAGCTTCAACGTGAAGGGCGGTCGCTGCGAAGAATGCAGCGGCGACGGTCGCATCGTGACGCAACTGTCGTTCATGCCCGACGTCGAAGTCACCTGCCCGACCTGCAAAGGCGACCGCTACAAACAGGAAACGCTTGAGGTTCTGTACAACGGCAAGAACATCGCCGACGTGCTGGACATGTCTGTCGAAGACGCCGTCGACTTCTTCCACGACCAGTCCGCCATCCTCCGACGCCTCACAGTCCTGGACGAACTCGGCCTCGGCTACATCACCGTCGGCCACCCCTCAACGCTCCTCTCCGGCGGCGAAGCCCAACGAGTCAAACTCGCCACGGAACTCTCAAAGCTCAAACGAGGCAAACACAACCTCTACATCCTGGACGAACCCACAACCGGCCTGCACTTCGCCGACATCGACCGCTTACTCGAAAGCCTAAACCGTCTGGTCGAAAACGGCCACACGGTTCTCGTCATCGAACACAACCTCGACGTCATAAAAACCGCCGACCACATCATCGACCTCGGCCCCGAAGGCGGACAAAAAGGCGGCAAGGTCATGGCCAAAGGAACGCCTGAGCAAGTCGCGAAGTCGAAGACTTCGCACACGGCGAAGTTCTTGCGGAAGTTGCTTTAGTTTGAACCACTAATCAACACCGATTAGACACTAAATCGTCGAGCGGCTTCCGCCACCGACTTTACATCGGTGGTTCAACGGGTTTTCACTACTGCGATGAAGTCTCGATTCGGCGGACAGTGATCTCCTCGAACCGGAACACGCTGTCCTGTCGCGGGATCTCAACACGCATGACCGGTCCAGGGTCCTGGCTCCACTGATGTTTCCAATCGACGACAATGACCTGAAC
>JBGCDN010000635.1:0-5563 GCA_045105495.1 Planctomycetaceae bacterium | reverse complement strand
ATGTTTGCAAGAGCCGTGTGCTCGCTCGACTTCGCGAAGTGATGACGAATATTGATCCCACCATGATCGGACTCGGAGCAATGCGATGAGTATGGCTGAGAAGGGAAATGAGTGCCCAACTGATGACGCGCTTGTTCGAGTGCTCGAACCGAACACTAGCTCCTGCGACGAAATCGCCCGGCATTTGAGCGACTGTGACCGATGCCAAAGGCGGCTAGACGCCATGACCGGCGCGACGGAGTTTTGTGACATTCGGACAGTTGAAATCGAACCGTCCGAGCATCTCGATTCAGTGATTGAGAATGCGTTGCAGGGTCGAGAACCGGCTGACAAACCAAGCGTGATCGACTTGTCGTCAATTCTCGAAACTGCAACCGAACCCGGTTACATCGGCTCTCTCGGTCCGTATCAGATTATCGAACTGATTGGCCAGGGCGGAATGGGTATCGTGATGAAGGCACGCGATCTCAGCTTGGATCGCATTGTTGCCATCAAGACATTTGCCCCGAACATTTCGATCAGTGCTGAGGCAAGACAGCGGTTTCTGCGTGAGGCGAAGAACGCAGCGGCGGTGAATCATGCAAACATTGTGGCGATCCATTCGGTCAACGAGTTCAACAGCCTTCCCTGCATCGTGATGGAGTGCATTGAAGGACGGTCGCTGGCTGATGAGCTGAAAGAAGGGCCGTTGACTGAGAACGCGATTGTACGTATCGCTTCGCAAATCGCCGACGCTCTTCAAGCAGCGCATGCCAGGAATCTGATTCATCGAGACATCAAACCGGCGAACATTTTGCTTGAGAACGGCATACCCCGGGTCAAAGTCACAGACTTCGGACTCGCACGAGCCGCGGGTGAGTCTGACATTACCCGAACCGGAATTGTCGCGGGGACACCTCGGTTCATGTCGCCCGAACAAGCCGAGGCGAAAGAGCTCACGACCCAATCGGATCTCTTCAGCCTCGGTGTGGTTATGTATTCGATGTGTACTGGTCGGAACGCCTTCAATGGAGACACAGCGCTGGCCATCTTGAGGCAGGTTTGCGACACCACGCCAAAATCTGCGCGTTCGCTCAATCCGCGAGTGCCAGTGTGGCTGGACCAATTGACTCGTCGGCTGATGCATAAGAATCCGACGAAGCGACCCACAGCCAGTGAACTCGCATCGCTGCTGAATCAACGAGCTGCAAAACAGAAGACGGGACCGTTGCAATGGCTGGTTGGTTCGATTTTGGTCGCTAGTGTTTTGCTACTTGTTGGTTGGTATGTGACGAGAAACAGACCGAACGAATCGACCGACGGGAACGATCCGAAGCTTACGACTCCAACGGAGTCTTTTGGTCCATTCCGGATATCCGACGGTCGATCTTTCGCAACGATCATAGATGCCATCGACGCAGCGCAGTCCGGCGAGACGATCACTATCGCGTCGTCCGTCCCATTAGAGGTTCCACGAATTCGTATCGTTGATAAGCCTTTGATCCTGCAAGGTTCGGGCGAGCAGATCGTGTCATTCGTTAGCACAGATCCGGAGGGAACTGCCATCGAATCGAATTCACCGCTGACACTAAGAAACCTACGGCTTACACCTCAATCGGACGTTGCGGACACAGCTACTGCCTTGATTGACCAGAACCAAGGCACGTTGACTTTGGACAATTGCATTGTGAACGCGATGAGCGGCCGTGGAATTCAGGTGACTGATTGTTCGGAGATCGTACTGCTGAATTCTGTACTTCGGACGACTGGGTACGACGGTTGTCTTCGGTTCGACGACTGTCGTCAAACTAAGGTGTCGATCGAGAACTGTTTTCTTGAAGGTACCTGCATGGTCATGGTTCGCGTACGGAACATCGTGCCCGAATACGAGATTGCGATTCGGAGTTCGACGGTGATTTGCAACGGCAGTACTTTGGGCATCCGAGCCGATGGAGGACGAGGCCGATCGGCGAATGTCTTGCCGTGGGTGCGTGTCGAAACTGAACAGTCAGTGTTTGTCAGCAATTCGACTATCGGTCTCGTGGGTGGGCCGATCCGTCGTGCGTCAATTCAGGCACTTACTCGAGTTGTTTCGTGGAAAGACAAACAGAGCTTCTACACGAGTGACACTCACCCGATTTCGATGTTGGAACGAAACCGGGACGTAGTGCCCGTTCTCGCAAACGACGCGTGGCCGGAGTGGAAATCAACCTTTGAAATTGACGACAACGCAGTTTTGCTGGGGACCGTTGAACTTGGTGAACCAAACAACGATGGCGCCCGCAAGCTCATCTCAACAATGCCAGAGACAGAAAAAGACATGGGTTATCAGCGGTAGCCATCGTCCGGCTACTCATTCATGCGGTTCTGCGGCGATTGATACTGGAAATTGGCAACGAGAGCACCTGTTGTACAGAGTTGAGAATGTTGCGACTGTGATCAAAAGAACCCACCGCCTGAGGTGCTACCAGGTGAATCTGCACCTGACCCGCCAATGCCCAATCCGCGACCCCCTTGGTACTCTGGGTTCACGATGATGAAGTTGCGGAGTTCCTTCCATTTGGCGATGAGTGGTTTCTGAGCCGCTGCGTCGACGTGCAGTCCAAGCTCATCGCGGTCCTGAAAGAAACCGGGGTACGGCCGGTTAGCGGAGGCTTCTGTAGGAAGCGACTGAGTTTGTGATTTACCAAGTGGAACCGGATCTGCCTTTCGCGGGAACCCGACCTTCGTACTCGACGTAAGCAGGTTGTGGTCAACGCCAACGACTCCCCCTTGTCGCAAGTACCACGCCGGATCCCCCCGGTTCTTGCGATACGAACCGTATTCCAGAAACGGCCCCAGCGCTGAAGGGCCACTTGGATCGCCAAGTAGAATGCGAAATCCAGTGGCTCGGATTGCTTTGCCATCAGGCCAGCGGGGATCGACCTGACCCGTGCTCGAGTACAGCATGGCCAGTGTGTGAGCAATGTACTGCGGGGCGTTATCCGCGTTGTCGAGTTCATTAAGTAACACCGGAACTGCGTGCCACTTCGCGATAAGGATCTTCGCCAATGGGTCGCTGACTGGAATCTCACAAAGCCCGTAGGGTGCTTCCAGTAGCTGCGGTCCAGTTCTTTCAACCAATCCTTGATGGCCGTTACCTGTTGTGGCGTGTTGAAGACCTGTCGAGGCTTAATTTCAAATTCGCATGTTCCGGAATAGAGAAAGTCGGTGACTGTGAGTTCGTACTTCCCTGGCTTCAGACGGAAGTAGTGCTCAGGTAAATCGAGATCAGCCACTGTAATCTGTTGGAAAGCGAGGTCGATTGTGTGTGCCATGCTTGGCCCGCCGCGACGTCGCTGCGGTTCGGCCAGAGTGCCGGCTGTATCCCGGATCTGCAGGCTGCCACTCTCGTTTGGTCGGACAGGTATGAAATCGCCAATGTCTACGTGTAGGTTCGCCGGGACGGGTCTGTGTTTTGCAGGAACAAGGCCAGATTGGGAAAGTCCGGCCACTCAGCAGAGAAGCCGCTGAGAGAATCGTGCAGGTCCATTTTGGTTCGACCGGGAGTCGACGTGTTCTCGGCAAACTGAACGCTAACCGGGGATGGTTCGCCGCTGAGCTTTCTCTGTGTTGCCAACAGTGCGGAAACATTTTTGTAGCGTTCATGCCGCGCCGACGTGTTTTCGATTTCTTCAAACGTGGCTGTCTGTTCCTTGGTCCAGTTTTCTGCCCACGGCTCCGCATACAGATCTGCATGCTGCTTTGTGAGTGCCTTCGCTTTGTCTCCGTTCAAAGTAGCGAGCCAGTCGCATTGTTTGATGATCCTTTTGATCGCTAGCGCGAAGCTTGGATCTCCGCGTTCCACCATCTCTCTGAGAATCGGATAGGGGTCGTCAGGGAAATAGTCTTCGTCACCGAAAACTGTGGACTGCAAGCGTCGGATCAAGGCGGGCGAGCTTAGCTCTTCGATCTCAGTTGCTTCATGGTCGATAACGACAACGGCCTTGGGAGCCGTATGCGATTTGTGCGTGAACGAAAGGGTGGCGCCAATCAACGCGAATCCGCAGATGCCCAGGACGATCCATTTCTGACCGGCAGTTCCGTTCATGTCTGGGCCCTAAGTGTTGGTGGAGAAAGCCGTCTGGTTCTTCGAAGCTGAGAACAAGAAGAAGTCGCCACGGCGGAGCGACTGTACTCTCAGTTTTTCGGTGTCACGACCGTAATTAGTTTCCGCAGTTGACGCCATTCGGCAATCAAGACGGCCTGGGCTTCCCCGTCGAGTTCCATCGCTGGCCGCGGCGGCTGCATTGCGATCAGAGCCTTCATAGCATCAATGGCTTCGGGATCGTTTAGCGGCGTGGTTGAGACTGTGGTGTCCTTCAGGTGTTCAGATTCTGGTTTTGGCAAACCAACACGTCGCAAAGATCCGAATCCAAAGCTCCCAGCACTGCCGGTAAGTTCCCCATCCATGTGATGAGAGACACCTTTGCCCGGGCGGATGTATGCGAACGGGCCGATCGGGGACTTATGGGTCGGGATGTGGTGTCCCATGATGATGGCTTCACCGCGGGGATCCACCTGGCCTGTGATGGAGAATAGTATCGCTAGCGTGTGTGCACGCTCGGCTAACGTTTGCGATTCGTTCTCGAGTTCATCGAGCAGAGCTGGTACAGCCTTCCAGCCGGTCGTCAGAATTTGTCCGAGGACAGATTCAGGCGGAATGAAATCATGGGCCCATTCTCCATATGGACCTTCGACAATACGTATGTGCTGTGAGCGATCAAGCTGTGTAAGAAGCGTGGCCATTGCTGCAGCTTCTTCTTCAGTTTGCCGCACGGTCCTTTCCTCAATGATCAACTCGTACTCGCGGGACTGACAACAGATGAGGTCTTCAGTCGAGTCGTGGTCGGCTATGCATTGATGGTCGTGGTAGAGCACCCGGACTGCGTAGTCGCCGGGTTGAAGCTGCGGCACGAAGTCAGCAAGTGGAAGACTTGTGTGCCAGCCTTCCCCGAATTCAAGCGTCGTGCCCCCCAACCGACCGCCACTAAACATGCTTGGCGGTGGTAGTGTTTCTTGAGTTACTTCGCCGGTTCGAGTGTTCCGCACCTGAATCTTGAAACGCTCAGCTCGACCAGATCGATTGTTGCCGCCAAGCTGACTGCGCACTGGTTCCTGCAATGTGTCAATATTTCGAACTGACACATGGGCAGTTGGCATCTCGGGCCACTGAAGCGGGTACGAACCTCTGGACAGACCAGTTACGACGACATGCACTGGGTCCGGCTTTCCTTGCAAGCGACGGAGTGCTGTGAGCAATTCGATTCTCGGCGCAGCTTCTCTGAAGTCAGACTGGACCCGATAGAATTCATCCGAAAGGTCCAATTCGGCCTGCGTCATTTCGTTCCACGCACGTCTATCCTTCGGCTGTAACGGTTCAAGTCGTGTGATCGTTCGTTGTAGCTCTTCCCTACGTGCCTTGTAGTCAGCCACGAGCCGCTGAAGTGCTGGTTTGAACTCACGATCGCCACGTCGCAGCATTTCTACGAGTACACGTTCTCGCCTCTCGGACTCGGCGGACCAACCGAATCCGAGCATTTCA
>JBGCDN010000634.1:0-6169 GCA_045105495.1 Planctomycetaceae bacterium | reverse complement strand
AGCCTGCGCGTACTCTTTGGATTCGGCGTCGGTTTCTTCTTCGAGCATCTCTTTGGCGGCGTCGATCTCTTCGACAAGCTCGCGATACTCGCGGACTGCTTTCGCAATACGTTGCAGTCCACCCATTTCGCGCTGGATTTCTACCATGCGCGAAACGTTTTGTTGCACTTCGGGATCGAAGAGCTGCTTTTCGAGCTCTTCGTAGCGATCTAGCTTAGCTTCAAGACATGGGCACATATCCGTAGTTCACCGGCGACAGTTAGAAGCGCGCCGGGCCTTTGCAGTGTCGTGAAAAAGAATGTGCCGCGCAATCGCCCAATTTGGGCCTAATGCGCGGCACCGACAATCTGCTGGCCAGCTAGTCTTCGGCAGCTTATTGCTTGTCGTCTTCTTTCAGTGCGTCTTTCTTTTTTTTTCTTTTTTACTTCTTCTGGAACTTTTCGACGCGACCGGCAGAGTCAACAAACTTCATCTTGCCAGTGTAGAACGGATGTGAGGCTGCGCTAATTTCAACCTTCACGAGTGGGTATTCGTTTCCATCTTCCCACTCGATGGTCTCTTTCGAGGTCATCGTTGAGCTGATGCAGAACTTCTCGCCCGTAGATGTGTCTTGAAACACAACTGGGCCGTAGTTCGGATGTATGCCTTCTTTCATGATCGCCTCTGCGGACTTTCCGCGCTAATGTCTTGCGAGCGGGCAGTTTACGCCCATGTTGTGGTATCGGCAAGGGGCTGTGGGAGCCTCATTGAGAATTCGTCGGTTGAGCGTCGTTTCGCTCAGAGTATCCGATGTAGCCCTCGATCTGCCAGTCTTTGCCTTGGCTCGAAGGCTCACGGTCGTTCGTATTCCCTGCGGTGTTGCCACTTGGCCGCAACTAGAGGCGGGATGATTGCGAGTGCTAAGCAGGTGAAGGCGGCGGCAGTCCCCGCGAGCCTGGGATAGCGACCCCAAGCCGCGCGGTCTTGGCGGCGTTTAATACTTTCCTCAATATCGGTTCTGACATTTGTGAACTCAGCGACTTTGAGCAACGAGTGGCGGGCCGGTGTATTATCGACAGTCCACTGAATTGGAACGTAAAGGTCCATCAGCGGTTGAATTGGCGGGTAGTGGCGAGCCAGTGTTAAGGCAAATGGATAGGTTGTTGCGTACAGGACAAAGCTCCCGATCAACAGGGCGAGTACGGCAGGCCTGAAATGTGAGACAGCCCAGATCCGAGCAGCGAGCGATTTTGGTCGAGTGGCCACCGAATACACTGCCCACCAGATCAAAGTCCAGGTTGTGGCAATTGTTGCGAAGTACAGAATCCACATTTGGATGTCCCTGAGCGTCTGGGCTTGGGGAGGTACATGTGCAGGAGCGGGGTGTTAACCGAGTCGGACCGATAGCACGACTTCTCCTATCCAACCGTCTGGTCGCTGGGCTTTCCGAAGATCATGCGGCCTTCGCTTTTTTGAAGGACGCTGGTCACTGTGACGGATAGCCGCTCTCCGATGAGATGATCCGCGTTTTCACAGACGACCATGGTTCCATCGTCGAGGTATCCGACACCTTGTCCGTTCGACTCGCCAGCTTTCATGACTCGGATTTGTAGGCGTTCGCCGGGGATATATCGTGGCTTCAGGGCGTTTGCGACGTCATTGAGGTTCACGACCGGAACCCCTTGAACGGTCGCAACTTTGTTCAGATTGAAGTCGTTCGTGATAACACCAGCCCCGAGCGCTTTCGCTAGAGCAACGATTCGCTGATCGACGGTGATTCCATCGGTTTCTGTGCTTCTATCTTCGTGAACACTCACGTCCACGGTGTCTGTGGCTTGTAGGCGTTCGAGAATCTCTAAGCCTCGGCGGCCACGGGTTCGACGATTCTTATCTGAACTGTCCGCGATGTCCTGAATCTCGCTGAGGACGAAGTCGGGGACCAGAAGTCTGGATTCCAGTATCTGAGTTTCGACAACATCCGCGATGCGGCCGTCAATTAGCGAGCTGGTATCGACCACAAGCGCGCGACTGCCTCGGAGTTCCTGTGAGAACTCGACGTACGGGATGACGAAGCGGAAGTCGTCTTTGGTTTGCAGGATCAGGCTCACACAGACGTACGGCATGATGAGCAATGGAAACATGACAGCGATCGCCCGCATTGGGCTTCCATCAGGCACCATGTGGATGATGGTTTGTATTAGCACGTAGGCCAGAAGCATGCCGACAACGAGTCCAAGGTAAATGGCGGTTAGCACTTCTGGTCGCTTCTTCGGGACCAGCACATCGACCAGCGTCACCAATTGCGTAATTGCCAGCATGCCGTAAAAGCAGAGGTACGGACTCTCTTTGACGAACTCGGGATACGCGGATGCGTTCGCGACGGTTCCATCGGCTGTGGCGATTGTCGCAGCAACAGCTCCCTGCATGTACGCAGCGAGAACGCCAGCGCAAATGCTTAGGTAGAGCAATCTTATGACGAGCAAAAGCATGTGTATGTTTTCAAAACGGCCCAGCCCATCGCGGGCGGACTACCGGATTAATGATCATATGGAACCCCTTGCTGGTCAAGACAGGGATGTGTGTCTTCATCCAACCTTAAGCTGTTGATTCCTTCAGGTGGATCGGATTTGCGACCAATGTGACGCTTGGGTGGTTTTCGACTCTGGAAACAAGAAAACCCCCGCTCGCGACAAATCGCGGGGCGGGGGTTCGATCGCGGAGCAAACGCGAGTCAAGTCGCGTCAGCCAGTCTTAGACTAGCGACGCGGTGGAGCTGCTGGTGGTTGGTACCCAGTTTGTCGAACGCCACCGGGGGCCGGTGCTCGCGTCGAACTAACAGGATTCAGAGTTGTGGTTGATTCGCCAGTAATCAGGTTTTGGATCTGGGCGGTATCTCGGATGCCTTTGAAGGTTTCAGCAACAAGTCGTTGAACTTCTTGTTCCATTAACTCTTCGTGTAGCTGAGCCTTCACATCGTTCGGGTCGTGCTGCACCTTTTCGGTAAAGCCATCGAACTTCATGATGACATAGCTGTTCAAGCCAACCTCGATGATTGGTGACACTTCACCCGGCGTTCGCATTGCGAATGCTGCTTCACGAACCTTGTCGTGAGCACCGGTGTAACGACGGATTGGAGGAACTGCTCCACCGAGTGACTTGCTATTCGGTTCAACCGAGTGTTCCTGAGCAAGTCGTCCGAAATCTTCTGGGTGAGCCTTGGCGTCTTCCCAGACTTTTTCTGCCCGGCGACGGTTGTCGAGCATGATCATCTTGACCTTCGCCTTCGGTCCGTAAGCATCGAAGTAGGCCCGACGCATCATGTCTTGTGTGATGGTGACGTTCTTGCCTGCTAGCTTGCGAAGAGCCAACATCGGCCAGATCACGTCTCGCTGATATTGCAGCGGTGTCAGGCCACGTTCTGCCTGAAGCATCTTATACCAGGTTTCGACATCCAATCCGAATCTCTTGGAGATACGAACAATTTCATGTCCAACTTCCTGCTCGTTCACTGAAACCTTCTTGCTTTTGCAAGCCTGTTGAATCAGTACGCGATTGATGACATTTTCAAGAACTTCGACACCGTATCGGTCCATGCATTCCTGAGCGACCATGTCGAAACGAACGACCTGTCCATTGACTCGGGCGAGGACCTTGTCCTGTGGCGAGCCTGCAGCGGCTCTGCTGGCAGGAGTTGATTCCTGGCCGTTGGCGGGATTGGCTCTGCCAACCTGCCATGCAATTCCGGCAGCGAGAACAGCCATGATGGTTCCGGCGACCATGGTTCCAGATCGGCGACCACCGGGGGGTTCAGTTGTGTTGAAGCTCTTAGACATCGCTTACTCCAATCTTGCTCCACGCGCAGGTAAAGACGTTGGGTACGTCAACCGCGTGCATTGGATAGTGGGAAGGGCAACCGAGTGCAGGACGCAACCGGTCAGAGAATGGACTGGGCTTATATGGCCTATGATTTTGGCGAGTCAACGTGACTGTGTGTGTCGCAAAGCGAATCGTCAGGAGTCACCGCTGGGGGCGGGGCTCAACCGGCGAAAGTTGCGGGTCGCCTAAGATGCATCCGGTCGGAAGCGGATTTTCGGCATGCGTTTTACGAACGTCGTAAAGTCGGTTCTGTCGAACTCAAAGACTCGGTAGCCGGGTGGAGCTGCCAGGAAGCCGGGTTCAGGCGTCGATGGGTCAAATTGGATGCCTGTGGAGGGCGTTGTGAAGACATCCACATCACCCAACTTGAGCGCAAATTCGTGGTGGACGTGACCACAACAAACAAACTTCAGATTGGGAATCGATCTCAGCGTTGCCTGTACCTCGGCGGCGTTGGTTAGCAAGAGACTGTCCATCCAATTGCCGCCAACGTTCATCGGGGGATGATGGAAGAACAGCCCGGTTGGACGGTCGGATGCCGATGTTTCCCGCTGCAGCCATTCGAGTTGAGAGGATGAGATGGTTCCGTGGACTTCACCGGGGCAATGCGAGTTAAGCCCGATAAGTTGCCACTGCCCGAGTGGAATTGAAAACGTGAGTTCTTCATGGTTGGAGAATTGGTTCTCGAAGACCTTCCTCAGCAGGGCGGGATCGTCATGGTTGCCAGGCACGGTTTTCAGAATGGGAAGCCAGTCTTTGAGGATGTCTTTGACGTCCTCGTACGTGGATTCAAGTTCGTCGTGAGTATGATCGCCAGTGATGATGACTTGGTCGAAACGCGGTTCTGTTTGTCGGATATGTTCGAGCACCCATAGCAGCGATTCACGTGTGGGGATGCCCTTCAGTGTGGTTGACTTGTCCGTGAAGACATGGAAGTCTGTTAGGTGTAGAACTCGCTGTGTCATGGGGATTCCGGGAGCCTGTAAAGCCGATACGTCTCGTTCTCGTAAACCGGCTCCAGCTCAATTGGGCCGATTCTATAGGTCAGTAGATAGTCTGCTGACGTTAGGTTTCGAAGGCGATACATGTCGAGCTTGGAATAGGCTGAGTCGTCTTTAATGGAGTTTTGTCTCCACGCCTGCATCGCCCAAAGTCGACGGTTCCATTCAACGATCCCGGCCGCCTCTTGTGGCATGTCTTTGTGGTTAATCCACTCGGCTCGATTTGCATGCCATTTGAAGGTCTTGGATTCGCGAGGCGTGACGTAAAGACTTTTTGGGTCGGTGTTTGCGTCAATCCACTGGCATGCCTTCTGCCAGTCGTTTTGGTTGGCGGAGCTGGACGCTGCCGAGTTTTTCGGGGCTGTCAGAAATACAGATATGCCGATCGCAATGGCAACTGCGAGCTGGCGCGTTTTGCCCCCAAGCCATCGGTTTTGATGTAGAGCGTTCGCAAGCTGGATGCCCACCATCGCTGGTAGCATAAGGTCCAAATAGCGAAACGGATAAAGCTTCAGGAACTTGGCTCGAATTGCATGCCCGTTCATTTCTAGTCCGGGGCGCGGTCCCCATGCGGCCAGTAGGCCGATCAGTGCGATTATTGTTCCTGAGGCAATAATGGGCCAGAGTCGATCTGATCGGGACAAGCTTGGAGTTGTCTTGATGAGAGTGAGGCTTGCAATGCCGAGGAATGCGTACCACAGCCAACTGTTCGTTCCAAATTCCAGCGGGTCCAAGTGGTGCGTTAGTCGGCCAAAGACTTGGATGTAGTTCGCTTTGGCTTGGAGATGATCCACGTCTCTGACTTCGGTTCTCAGGCCTTCAGGGACTTCATTTGCCTTTAGCGCGGCGGCGGCACCAGACAGGCCGGGTGCTGCGAAGATGAGCGAGGATACAATCCCGATAAGCAGCCGTCTGGGTTCCTTTTCAGCGAATCGTTCTGCAGGCAGGCGATTAATGAGCCAGCCGCCGACAACTGTGAGGGTTACCCATCCGCCAACAACCGGATGGAAGGAGACAGACAGCCCGAGCAGGCACCCGGCCCGAATCCAGCAGCGGTCCAGGCTGAATCGGACGGCAAGGAAGCCGAAAGCCCACGACGGTACTTTCCCCTCGATTCCGCCGACCAGCCATTCACCAGACAGGTCCTGCACTTGGTGAAGTCCGAGGAATATTAACAGGGCAGGAATAGAGCTGGCCGCGGACCGAGTCAGGCGTTTTGTTAACGAGACCCAAGCGATGGCGAGTAGGAGAAGCCCAGACACCCTGCCAACGAGCGCGGAATCGGCCAAGGTTAGCCACTTCGTAGCGAGCCC
>JBGCDN010000633.1:0-2658 GCA_045105495.1 Planctomycetaceae bacterium | reverse complement strand
GGGGCAGTAGCACCGCTCGACTTGCCGGACAGAATCGTAGAGCTCCTCGAGCAACGCGCTCGCTAAGTGAAGATCTCGAAGCCCTTGGTCTTCACGGACGAGCTGTCGCCGGGAAACAGCAGGAATGAATCTGTTCCGCTACCACCGTTCGCTTTGAACACGAGATCGCCGCCGAGGACGTTTGTCAGGCTCAGGCTGTCATCGCCTGCACCAAGGTTGACTGTCAACTTCTTTCGACCGCCACCGTTTGTCAGTGAAAGACTGTCGTCGCCGTCACCAAGGTTCACGTTTACCTTTTGGCCAGCTCCGTTGGTAACAGAAACATCTTGGGTCCCGTCCGTTCCTTTGATACTAAGATTCTTCCCCGGTCCGGCGTTCAGAATCTCAACGGTGTCGGCTGACATTTCGGGAGCTGAACCAAGGTTAATTTTGATGTTCGTATCGAAACTGGAACTATCGAGATTAACGGAATCAGCACCGGCTCCGAGGTTCGCAACAAGCTGCTGACTTCCGGCAAACTCAATTGCCAAACTGTCCTCTCCGTCACCAAGATTCACTGTCAGCTTCCTGTCGATGCTGCCATTTGAGTAGTCAATGCTTTGGCTACCGTCTGCCCCCTTCACGGCAACGTTACCGCTTGCAGTAGAGTTCTTCGTGACGAACTCATCGGCGTCTGCCATGCCGGCCGATCCAAGATCGACTTTCATGTTTCGCCCGACACTTGAGTTCAAGATATCCAGCAGATCGGCTCCATCTCCAAGGGTCACCGCAACGTTCTTTTGCATGTCCAGATTCTTAAGAAAGACTTCATCGTCGCCATCTCCCATAGAGACCTTCATGTTTCCTCGTACGAAGTCGTCACCGAGAAAGTCGATGCTATTCATCCCTTCGACAGTAGTGGCGGCACTGTCACCATCAGCGAGGCCGGTTACGCGAATGCCGCCCGTAATTTTCTCAACGATGACAGCGTTGCTTGCATCGTCCCCGGTTAGAGTCAGGTTGCCGCTGCCGCTCACCGACGCAAGCACATTCCCCGCAAGCAGCGTCCGATTTTCTAGCGCCTGCTCAGACTCCACGACACGATTTGAAGGCCGTCGACGGGCACGAAAAGATGAAAGTTTCCCGGACAAGCTCGTCAAAAAACCGCTGCGCATTTCTGGCCTCAAATATGTGAATTCTTCGATCCACAAATCCAAACGCATGCTGACTTCAAACCGGACAGTAAATTTCAGGTATTCAGGTTCGCCAGGCTGCACATCGACTTATGCGGTTTAAACAAAGCGAGTTATGGCATGTCACCAACCGGATGAAACTCAGCCAAGTTCCCGACGAATGCCGGGATAAAAAACCGCCAGCGTCAAAGCCCGAGCGAGATAGTAGATGAGCCAGGCGGACCAGATTCCGTGTCCCGCAAACCGTGGCTCAAGCAAATAGTGAGCACTCAGATAGATCAGTACTGCCGCGATGCCCGCGTTTCGCATTTCTCGCGTTCTTGTGGTTCCAATAAAGATCCCATCAAACTGCCACGCCGCGAACCCAACAACCGGCGCAAGCGCGCAATACGGAAGGTAGGTTTGGGCACTGTTGATCACAGCGGAGTCATTGGACAGCCACGAAATCACGTAACCGCCGCCACAGAAAATGGCTCCAGATAGCAACGCCGCGAAAAGTGCTGAGAACTCCGTCGTCAGCCTCACAGCCTTGTCGAACCGATCGCGATTCTTCGCTCCGAACGCCGCGCCTGTCACAGCTTCAGCGGTATGAGCAAACGCATCCAGCACCAACGCAACCATCGTGATGAATTGCATCAGGATGTGATTGCCAGCAAGGAACACCTCGCCCTGTGTGGCTGCGGCGTTGCCAAAGAAGTTGAACCCAAAGGTCAGTGCCAACGTACGGACAAAGATGTTGCCGTTGGTAATTCCCAGCTTCTGCAGGTCGGTTCGATTCAACAATGCTCGAACAGAGATCGCATCCGTCCGCCAACCACCACGAGCTTTGATCGCGGATGACGCCAACCACAGTCCCGCTGCCAACCCAAACCAATCAGCGATCGCAGACGCAATGCCAACTCCCCACAGTCCCCACCCCAAGTTAATCACAAACAACGGGGAGAGAACCACGTTGACAAGGTTCAACACAACCTGCATTCGCAACGCCAGAACCGACTGACCAACGCCAACGAACCACCCCATCAACGCGATCGAAGCCAGAGGCGCCGGCAGCCCCCACACCCGCGCCGAGATGTAGACCGCCGCAGCACTTTCAATGCTCTCTGCCGCAGTGAAAACACGAAACGCACCCGCCAGCAGAACAGACTGCAGCGCGAACACAATCAGCCCAATCAACAGCCCACACGGAACCGCCCGCAGCAGATGAGCCTGAACCGCACCCTCATCACCCGCGCCATCCGACTGAGCAGCCAGACCAGCGGTGCTCATCCGCAGAAACCCAAACCCCCAATACGCGACGCCATAGATCACCGCTCCCAGACCGATACCCGCCAGCGCCGTCGTGTTTGTGTACCGTCCAATCACAAACGTATCGACCAGTCCAACCACCGGCGCAGCGGCATTGGCCAGCATGATCGGCCAGCTCTGGGAGAACACACCACGCCGCGTTAATGCCACATCAGGCGTGTTAGAAGACAACGGTCGG
>JBGCDN010000632.1:0-2575 GCA_045105495.1 Planctomycetaceae bacterium | reverse complement strand
GAGCAGTCTGGAGTGCTCGTCAGCTTGTCACGCTGAAGATCGTCGGTTCGAATCCGATCGGGGGTGCTTTTGGGAGGCGAGAGGTGAGAGGCGATTAGGTCGAAGGCTGTAGGTTCCTACTGTCTACAGCCTCATCGCCTCAAGCCAACGATCGGCATTGTGACCCAATTAGGTAGAGGTGACCGGCTTAAACCCGGTTTGTTGAGAGTTCGAATCTCTCCAGTGCCATGCAGCTTCCCTCTGCACCGGTATGCCGGTTGGTGAGTGGGTTTGGTGGATGAACCTGCGAGTCCGGTTGGCTATCTCACGGTTGAATAATTCATCGCCCGCCAGCGTCAGCGCGTCATGGACTTTGAAGTCCAGGGGACAAGCTGCCGCAGGCACAAACCGGCGAACGCCGGCCCATTCGTCTAGTGGTTAGGACGCGAGGTTCTCATCCTCGTAACGGGAGTTCGATTCTCCCATGGGTCACTTTGGAAGGAAGAAGTAGGACGGCGGAAGGCTGAGTTTGTTCATTCTTCCTCCTTCGAACACGGCATCGTAGCCCAACTGGCAGAGGCGCACGGCTCAGAACCGTGATGTTGGGAGTTCGAATCTCCCCGATGCTATTTAAGGAATCAGGGGCCAGCTATCGGTGGTCAGTTGATTGGTTCTGAATTTCATTGCGGACGAGCCGGTGCTCAGTTGGCTCTCATAAGGCCGACTTGACGGGATCAACACCCGTGTCCGCGACTTGATGAAACGGAAGAGCAACCCGATTTGGCGACGGGGTACGCTTGGAAAGCGTTTGAGTGCGGTTTGACCGTGCCTTGCGAGTTCGAATCTCGCCTCTTCCGCTGTGGCCGGATCCGGTGCTGGTTTCCGGAGGCGGGTTGTGAGCCCGTATATCGGCGGTTCGATTCCACTCGGTCACCTGGCAGCGTCCCGCTGCACCGGGATGCCGGTTGGTACGTTTGGTTCAGATGAAGTACCTGCGAATCCTGTCGCACGGTGACACTGCTGGAGTTTCAAAAACGGTTGTCAGCGCAGCGCGTCGACGACGTTGAAATCCGAACGACGAAGCTGCCGCAGGCACAAACCGCGCTTGGGCGGACAGCCGGGCGAACGCTCGTTTCTGGAGTGTGTTGGATCGCACGCGACTCTGCGAAGGTCGAAGACCAGGTTCGATTCCTGGCAGAAACATTTGAGGGTGAAGGTGATTAGGTGGCAGGTTGTAGGGTTCACTTCCCAATGACCTCGGGCCTCATCGCTCCAGCCTTTGACTCGGCACGGTACGCAAACGGCAAAGCGGCCAGCATGAGAGGCTGGTGATTCTGTGGGTTCGACTCCCACTCGTGTCACTTCATCCTGTCTGCGGTAGATTCCTGTCAGGAGTCTTCGAGCAACAGGGTCTTGAATTTAGAAAAACGAAGGAATGTATGAAAGAAGTAAACGAAGTCCCTACGCGGCAAGTTCGAGCGGTCTACGACGCAGAAACGATTCGTGTTTATCAGGCGTATGGGCCAGTCATTGGTAGTTCGCTTGTTGAGCACGGACGGTTTGTTGACCCGCCGTTCAAGCTAAGCCGGATGACGTGGATCAAGCCATCATTCCTGTGGATGATGTACCGCTGTGGTTGGTCCTACAAAGACGATGGTCAGCGACGTGTGTTCGCGTTTGACATACATCGGTCGGGCTTCGAATGGGCGATCGCAAATAGTTGTTCGAGCCATCCGTCAGGCATGACCAGGAAAGAAGCTCGCGCGTTGATGGACGAACATCCGGTTCGTGTGCAGTGGGATCCGGAACGCGATCTTCACTCAAATCCTCTCACGCATCGTTCGATCCAAATCGGGCTCAGCGGCGAAGCGATTCGCCTGTACGCCAAAGACTGGATCGTGAACTTTGAAGAGATTACTGATTTCGCGAAGGAAGTGTACGAGTTGGTAAAGGTGAACGATCTCGCCACCGCGGCAGCAATGCTGCCAGACGAAAAGCCGTATGCGTTGCCAGATGAACTGGCCCAACGGGTCGGCATCTCATGATGACTGTTTGACCGGATGTTCTCGGTCACTTCTTTACACGTAAACGGGACCGCCAGCGGGCTGGCACTGTCTTTTGCACGGACGGTTACGGGGTTCGACTCCCCGCGGCTCCACTTTCTTTGATTGGCACCGATCTGCCGACGCAGTTCCACAAACGAACCAACGGAGGATAGCCAGATAAGGTTCGCTGGGCCGGTCTGCTAAACCGCGCGGTGGCAACGCCATGAGGGTTCGAATCCCTTGTCCTCCGCTACTTCTTTTTCACGTAGGCGTAATACGTTCCGTACTGTTTGCCGTCAGCGGTTTTGAAGAGCCCAGACATTCGCGTCTTGCCTGCTTTGAGCCTGAGGTTAAACACAACCTCTTTCGCGCCCGGTGCAACGTCGGCAGTTTCGGTAATGTCTCCGACCTTGATGGTAACCTGAGTCGGTTCAATCTTCTCACCGACAGCCGTACGGTAAGCTTTCACGCCAGGCACATTCGCTCCGGGTGGCAATGATGCATTGATCGGCTGGTCAGACTCTTCCGGCCATCGCCGAAGTCGGATTTCG
>JBGCDN010000631.1:0-3592 GCA_045105495.1 Planctomycetaceae bacterium | reverse complement strand
AAGTTCGCAAAGGAGTGGCAAAACACACCGCTGGAATTGGAACTCTACGGAACACGTAGCCGAGCCTGGCGGTTCTTTGAGAACGCGGCGGAGGCTCGATCTCTTGAGAATTCGGATGCCCTGGAAGTATTCGCACTTTGTGTTGCCAACGGTTTTGAGGGCGTCTATCGCAGCGATGCTTTCGACCCGGAAACCTTCGTCAGCGCGGGTCCGTCACAGGCGGATCTTCGGGAACTCGGGGCGACGGCGTCTGGATCTGCCAGTGCCGTCGCGGAGGGTGGAACGGCCGTCGAAACAAAAGCGGAAGTGCCCGATCGGACTCATCAACAGCGACTACCCGCCACCCTGGACGAATGGGCTTCGTCCATCTTTCAGCAACTATTGGAAGATCGACTTAAGCCGTTTCACACCACGTCGCCTTACGATTCGGTTCGCACCGCACAGCCTCTGACCAGTTCGCAGGCTGTGGTTCGATGGGGCCTAATGCTTGGGGTGGCCGTCCTGGTGACACTATGGCTACTTGTCATGTGGGGAGCGTAACGTGGGCCGCTTACTGAAGATCGTCAAGCCAATTGGAAAGTTCCTGACACTGCCGTTCACGTGGTTGTGGGGCTTGATCAAGAGTGGAACAGCAGGACAGCTTTCACGTCGCGCGAAACGCGGCCTCGAACTATTCATCGTTGCGAGCGTTTGTGGTTTGCTTGCGTGGTTGAACTGGCAGCTTGGCCTGGAGAAACACCTCGCCGGTCCGCCCGCCTTTAGAAAAGTCTGGCTGGGACTGGTGGCGTTGATCCTCTACGCAACCGTTCGTTTCACGATGCTCCTATTCGCGCAGCTGCCCAAACACGCGAGTCAGTTTCCAGACATCGCGAAGGCGCTTCAGGCTGGTGTCGACGCAGCTTTTGAAGCCCGTGTCAGTCTTCAGGACAGTCCACTTTTTCTTGTGCTTGGTGCTGAAGAAAGTGTTGAACAAGCGATGGTTTCGTCCTCATTCGTGGGCGACCGGATCAAAGTCGATTCCAACGAGCTACCGCTACATTGGCATGGCGACGCCGATGCTGTCTGGCTAACAGCTCCAGGGGTATCTGCTGTCAGTCAACAGTACGGAAGAGTGCGTGGTGCAAAAAACGCTGCCAGCGTGCAGGCTCGATTGACCGTCGCTGAGAAGAAGCAGGCTCGACAGCGACTGCAGTACATGGCCCAGCTCATCAAGAAGTTGAGAAGCCCAGTCGTGCCTCTCAACGGTGTTCTGCTGCTCATCCCATATCAATGGATGGAAGACGCCGAACTCAGTTCGATGGCCGATACGATTAAACTGGACATGGCAACGCTGCAGGATGCCTTCGGCGTGAAGTGTATGTGTTGCGTCATCGTGCATGGGATCGACCAATCGAAAGAGTTCGATGCGTACATTCAAAGCATGCCAGCCAACGCTCGGCAGCGTCGGTGTGGTTGTACGCTTCCTGCGTTTGCTGAATACGATCAAGCCGATGGCAAAGCTCTGCATGGCTGGCTGGAAGAATTCTTGCGTCAGCAAGTGTACCGCTTCTACCAAGCCGATCGGACCCGAGCGTCCAACGGTCGACTCTTCCGTTTGCTACGTTCTTTTCACGCTATTGAGCCCGGTTTTTGTCGTGTGCTGAACAATGCGTTCCCATCAGATGTGGAAGAGAAGTTCTACCTGGCGGGTGTCTATCTTGCGGCACTTGATGGTTCAACAAAAACGTTCTTCGATGGTGTCGCGGCCAAGCTGACGGGCGACCACGATGAGTGCATCGGCTGGAACAACCAGTCGCTGGCAAAGGATAGGAGAACACGCCGCACAGCATCGACGCTGGCGGGAACCGTTGTACTGCTAATTACGTTCAACGCGCTGTTGCTGAGTCGCATGTTTTTCGCCTGGTAGGAGACCAGAATGGCCAGGTCAAAAAGAGATTGGCAACAGGAATCGTCGCCACAGACGCGACCCACATCGGTCACAGCTCGGGCTGGCGACAATTCCTGGCGGAAGACTCCCGCATCTTTGCGTTCGAGGCTTCTGTCGCAACTCGGGCTCTTGCGTGTTCCCGTTTATACCTTTGTTGCGGCCGGTTTGATTTGGTCGCTGATTCATATCCTGGGTTGGCTGCGACCTGTTGAACGCCCGCGGCTTACGATGCTAACAAGTACGTACTCGTCGCCGTTGGTGCCGCAAAACGCACATGCGTTGAACGACGCTCGAATACTGATTGGCAGCGAAGCTTTCCAAGCGAGCGAAGCCAGTGCCAGCAGCCAAAACAAAGAATCAATGCTAGCGGCAATCCGTAGTATCAGCCGGAACCAGCAGAAGGGATGGCTGTCTAAATTCTTTGGATGGGCTAGCACAACGGATGTCGTTTACGTCAACGCTTTAGGGATGGCGTTGCCGAACGCAGACAAGAGCCTGTCCCCATACATTCTACCGGCAGACTTTGATTCGGTGACGCCGGAAGCGAACGAGAATGCGGTTCCTGTTTCGGAAATATTGGACGCCATCACAGAATCGTCGGCTGAACGAAAACTTGTGGTGTTCGATTGCCGTGGGATCGAACAACTTTGGTCCAAAGGTGTGCTGCAAAACCAATTCGTCGCAAGTGTGGAACAACTGCTGGAACAGAACGCTGCTCGGTACGGTGACATTGCAGTCCTGTTTTCGTCGTCAGCGGGGGAGTCCACTTGGGTCGACCATGCCAACCAGACGTCCGTATTTGCTAGATTCTTCACGGAGGGAATGGAAGGAGCAGCTGATCAAGTTGGCAACAAAGATAATCGTGTGACGCTGTCCGAACTCGAACGATACGTCTCAGCCAATGTGCCTCGCTGGGTGGCTTCGAACCGGGTCGGTTCGCAACATCCGTTCCTGCTGAACTCACCGAACACCTCTGACGTTGTCCTCGCGCTGGCTAATACGGAAGCGCGGGGCAACTCGCCCGAGCCGCCCGATACAACGGAAGTGCTTACAAATTTGCAATCAGCCTGGGAAGAATTGGGACGACTCGCGAACGCTGAACGACATCCAACTCGGTTCGCTCCAACCCTCTGGATGGAATTGCAACAATCGCTACTCCGCGCTGAATCAGCTTATCGGATGGCAGATAAGACCGCTTCCGAGAGGGAACTGAACCACGTTCGACAACTCGTTGGTCAGCTTGATCAGCTTGCCGCAGAGAAGACAGAACCCGCAACGGCCTGGTCATTGGCAGACGCGCGGAGCCGAATAAAAGCTGAAGACAAAAAGGTTACAGCCGAAGACAAGCTGAACACTGGCCAGAAGACGCCTTCGAAGCAAGCTGTCACTGACGTTGATGACAAGAAACAGCCGCTCGCCGTCCCGCTCATCCCGCAACCATCAGAGGTTCGTTCCACTGGTGAAGCGGTTGATGTTGTCGATCGGTTTCTCGCTGGCGACCTTGAGCTGACCGACACTGCGACACAGCTCCAAACGGCTCACAAGCACGGTGTGAAACTGTTCGCCGAGGCGGAACTCATTGTGATGCTCGCCAACGACAGTCCGGACGCACGAGGTGAATCGCAGTCGCAGTTCTCCGCGAAGGCTCGTCAGGTTGTGGCTGAC
>JBGCDN010000630.1:0-14063 GCA_045105495.1 Planctomycetaceae bacterium | reverse complement strand
TGAGTTTGAAGAAAACGATAGCTTCCGAGCAGCTTCCTACCTCGGAACGCTCGGGCAGCCACTGTCTGTTAACGATCAAACCTCCAGTGGTGATCTCAGCATCGAGACAAAGGGAGATAGAGACTACTACTCTTTCGATATCACTGAGGTCGGCAATCTCGACGTGTTCCTTGCCAACGATGTCGCCGCAACAGGCCTTAGCGCGACGATGTACTGGGTTGACCCAGGCGCCGAGGTTGAAGAGCGGGCAATCACCAATCCACGGTTTGTCGGCCAAGGCGGCAGCAGCACTCTGACAGCTAGCATTGACGGGAGTCAGGCTCCGGAAACAGCGATCCGGCAGCTGCACTCTTATCTGACAGAGCTTGACGTTAACGGAAATCGAGTTAATCCATCTGCCCGCATCGTTGTTGAGATCCAAGGCGAAGAAGCGTCTAACATTGGTGGTTTCGTATATGGGACTGCGGAGAGGTATCGCCTAAGCATTGACGCACCAGGCAACGGTACCAACAACTTCGCGGGCGGTGGTGACACCGGATCTGGCGGAGGAAGCGGAAGTGGTTCTGGCGGAAGTGGCGACCTTCGTCTCCCGGGGCCACCGACTGCGGATATCGAAGATATCATCCCGAGTCCTCGGAGTACCGGTGTTCCGGAAGTCCGGATCGTGTTTAATGAAGACGTCGTGAACGTTGATGTCACCGATTTCCGACTAACCCTCGACGGTGAGCAGATTGATATCTCGGATCGGACAGTGGTTCAGATAGATCCTATGACGTACACGCTGGACCTGTCTGGTGTTTCGCAAGAAGAGGGCCAGTATCGCCTGCTGCTACGACGGTCTGACATCACGGATCTCGACAACGACGGGTTGAGTTCAAATGCGAGCGAGACTTGGTTGGTCAACGCGGAAGTCAGTAGTTCAATCGACTTCATAGATTCCGAGGTCGGAGATGGTCAGGCTTCCGATGATGACGGCAACTCTTCGCTACGAGCTGCTGTGCAGGAAGCTAACGATGTCGCTGGTGAAGATCTTATTCGTCTGCCTGCAGGCACTTACACGCTCTCGCTGGATGGTCACTTTGAATCCGGTTCGTTGTTCGGTGATCTGAATGTCACTGATGACTTGCGTATTGTTGGTGACGGGGCGGGGGTTACCGTCATCGATGCTGCCCAAGTGGATCGTGTGTTCCATGTGTTCCCAGGAGTCACTCTGACACTCGACGGCGTGACGCTGGCAAACGGAGAAGCGCACGATGGTGGGGCGATTTTCAATGAGGGTACGCTGAATCTCATTGATTCGAACATCGTCGGTAGTCGAGCCTTCAACCAAGGAGGGGGCATCTACAACCTCGGGACGGTGGACTTGCTGAACAGTTCAATTGTTCTCAACGCCGCTGGGTCACGTGGTGGTGGAATCTTCAATGCCGGTGAGGTCTCGGCCCTCAATACAACGATTGCAGGGAACACTGCAGTTTCGCGCGGTGCCGGCATCTTTAATGATGGCGAAGTCGATCTGAACAGCGTGACCCTCGCGCTAAATGAAGGTGGAGCTCGCGGAGCGGGAATCGCTAACGGGGACGCCGTCGATGACGATGACCTTCGGCTTGGAAACACGTTGGTTGCCCAAAACTCGTCAGACTTTGTGTCCCCGGTTTCGGGCAATATCTTCGCTCAGGATATTGACGGCAACGTGCAGTCTCGCGGGAACAACCTTGTTTCATTCCTTGATACTCACGTCGATCGAATCGCTGCCGGTTATCGCTCAACGGACCTCTTGGGTGGCACAAACGAAGAGTCTCCAGAAATCGATGCGAAGCTGGCTCAAGTGCGGCAAGCAAACGCAGCCGATCGCAATGGGACCTTCCGCGTTAACCTGAAGGCGCAGAGTCCGGCGATCGATGCCGGTAACGGAAATCTCTTCCCAGACAGTGCGTCTAACCGCGATCAGATTGATCACCCAAGATTCCTGGACGGCGACTTTGATGCAGAGCGCCAGATCGACATCGGTGCCAAAGAGCGGTTTGTCAATCGCCCGGTTCCGTTCTTCACTGTCAGCGCGAATCCTGCGGGTATCGATGAGCGGATAACCTTCGATGCCATCCTGTCGAGTCACACGCTACCAGACTTCAATATCGTTGAGTGGGAGTGGGACTTCGACTACGACGGGACTACTTTTGATGTAGACGCCAGCGGACAAACAGTTAACCGGCGGTTCCCGGCAGCTGGTGAGTTTACTGTTGCACTGCGAGTGACTGACAACAACGTACCTCCAAGGACCGCAATCACGACTCAGGTCGTTGAAATTGGTGTCGAACCAGATCAGCCAGTACCGGTCAACATCACCGTTACCACTGACTCAACACCGATCTTGGAGTGGCGAGGCGGAGCCGCTGACTTCCAGCTCCAACTGCGAAGGATCGAAGACGACGGTTCAGAGACATTGTTGATCGATGAGTCAGGTATTCAATCGAATCAATTTACTATTCCGCTCGCTGAGCGGCTCGATCCTGGCGAGCGATACGTTTACCGAGTCCGCGGTCGTAATGGTGCCGGATTTGGTGACTGGTCCGAAGATGAGGTTTTCAGAGTTCGCCAGATTCAGGTCCGACGCCCATTCAGAAAAGAGCCAGACCGCACGCCAGAGATTCAGTGGACCGGGGTAAAGGATACCCTTCGGTACGAGCTGTTTGTGAAGGACACAAACGCCAACGTCGAAGTCTATCGCATTAGTAACCTGCCTGGTGATTCCAATCGGCACGAGCTTCCGGATATTTTGCCAGTAGGGGACTACCTCGTACGAGTAATTGCGTATGACCAGAATGACCTTGAAGGAGACAAGAGTCCGCCGCGACGCTTTAGCATCGTGGCTCCGGTTCCGGTAACGCCCATGGGCATTACCGTTGATCCGACTCCACTCATTGAGTGGACGAAAATCAATACGACGTTCTACGAAGTAGAGATCCGAGATCGCGTAACTGACAACGTTGTAGAGTCCAAGGCCGGTATCCGGGAGACATCAATTGAGGCCGCAAGCCTCGCTGATGGCGATTACTACTTCCGAGTTCGAGCGGTGAAAGCGGAGGGAGAAGTCGGCCACTGGAGTGAGGAAAGCGACTTCACTGTTGCATCTAATCACAGCCTTGTTCCGACCGCCCCTGTTGGCAACATCGTTAATCGGTTGCCGGAGTTCAGCTGGGAAGGTGTCAGCGGGGTCGAGAACTATCAATTCATTATTGATGAGAACGTCGGCACTGTTGACAACCCGGTTTGGGAGCGTGTTCTGCGAGAGAACGACCTTACGGAGCCGGTCTATCAACCAGAGAATTCCGATCGACTCGACGCTGGCCGCTATCGATGGCGTGTCAGATGGCTTAATGCTGATGGCGATCGTGGTCAATTCACGGATCAGGAGTTCCGCGTAAGGCGACCAGTGGTTACTTCGCCTACTGACGGCGAAACCGTGAACACGTCATTGCCTACCTTCACCTGGGCCGGTGCCGGGGTAATGACGTCCTACGAGATTCGGGTCGATAACGTGGATCTTGGGATTAACAACGTGATCCGCGAGGCTGGGTTGACTCGTACGTCGTTTACGCCTTCGGAACCGTTGGCGAACTGGACATTCCGGGTTCGTGTCCGCGGAACAGATGTTGACGGAAATGTATCTCAATGGAGTGAGATCACACTGTTTACTGTCGACGGGACCGTGGGCAACGCTCCCCTGATCCGCAGTCCGAATGGTGGTGCACTCCTTCAGGATCCACCGCTATTCACTTGGGATGGAGTGACAAGCGCGTTCAGTTACAACCTACTGATCAAAGAAGTGCGTGGCTCAGGGCAGCCGTTGGTCGTTGAGGTCAATGGGATACCTCACAACGACAATGTTGTAATCCAAAGCCACCTGCTTCAGGAGAATCTACCGGCGAACAGGAACTTCCGATGGTGGGTGCAGGCTGTCAATGCATCGGGGCAGCTGGGGCCATTTAGTGCTCCGGGAAATTTCCGGACTTCTGGAAACGTCTCCACGCCGCTGATGTCAGGTCAGAATGAGTCCAGCTACGTTGGACAGAGCGACGTTGTTGCGACGTTGGGCGAACAGATCACGATTCACCCAGCCTTGCCAGCGAGTGCACCGGTTGACAGTCAAACGGCTACTCTCAAGTCGCTGCCTGTAGTTACGCCAACGCCAGAGGTTGCACCTGGAACGGTTCATGCTGAACCAATCGCTCCAGCAGCTGAAGCGGCGGACGTCGATTCTGTCATGACCGATTGGGCAACACAGCCGGTTGAAATGCTGGAGACCTCAGCTGACCCTGCGGTTTCCGAAGTCGAAGCAGATAGCGGAACTGTCGATGAACGATTGCTGTTCGCCGCCGGATTGCCACTACTGTTCGGCAAGAAGCGAAAGAACCGCGACAAGAAGAATAAGAAGCAGTAAACCGCTTCCTGGCGTTCGCTAAGTAAAGAGGCCTGCATCACGGTTGTGATGCAGGCCTTTCTTGTTTCAACTCAGCCTTCTCGCCTTTAGTCGCCCGCGGCTTATCTAGCAGGGCGTTGAAAAAAGTAGGACGCCTCTCCGAGGCGTAAAAATCCTCGAAAAAATGACTCGAAGAGTTCTGCGACTATCGTTCTTCAACAGGCTGCTAAAGCCCCAAATGTTCGAGAGTCTGCTGAGGGTCTGCGACGTAGCCGATGTAGAACGGGCCGAACTCCGCATATTTGGCTGACGCTTTGTCAAATCGCATCGTGTAGACAATGTCTTTGATGTGCTCTGGAGCTCTTCCCCAAAGCGTCACGCCCCACTCCCAGTCGTCGAATCCGGTGGAGGCGGTGATTAGCTGAGAGACCTTGCCGGCAAACGAAATGCCAGACGTCGCGTGCTCTGCCATCATCGCAGAACGTTCGCTGAAAGGCTTCGTGTACCAGTTGGCGTGTGGATCGCGGATCTTGTTCATTGGGTAGAAGCAAACAACGGGCAGCTCAGGAATATCCGGATACAGCCGTTGCTGATTCATTTTGGGGAGCCGCTGTGTATAAGCGTTTGCCCGGGCTTCGATGGTGGCTGGGTCGGTTCCTTCCCGCTTCAGTCGTTCGGTGTACTGCTCAACGCTGGGCACGTATTCAGAGATTTCCGTTATGGAAACGAAAGAGTACGTCGGAACAAGGAACGGCCCGAGCGATGTCGATCGCAAAGACTGATGCACTCGGTCGACCGCCAGAGGGTCTGGATCCATGACCATCAAACCGAAATCGGCCTTGTGTCCGGATGTCACGCTAAGCTGAAGGCGCTCCACACCAGCTTGTTCAGCGTCCATTGCTTTCGCGAACTCTTCCTTACCCTTCGCGATCACTTCGGGCGTTGCTCCGGCGAGGGCCAGCCGATCCAATTGGTAGTAAATGTGTAAGCAGTGCCAGCCTTCAGTGAGTTTGATCGTCGGATCAGGCAACGGCGCGCGGGGGGGGCGGTTCATGTCGTCAAGGCTTACGTTTTGGAAAGGGTGATAGAACCACGGATGTAAACTGCCTGATTGCTGGAACGCAAGCCAACCGAACCAGGCAAGAGGCAGACGGAATAGGCTTCTCCAGAAACGAGATTCACGCAGCAGCGTTGCTCACACCGCGGGGCCAGCTTATCTTTCAAGCCAAGCGTGTTTCCTACTTTGAGACGGTCAACGAATGTCAGAGGATGGAACTTGGTACAAAGATGGACTGAAATTCAGCTGCACCCAGTGTGGAGATTGCTGCACCGGTGATCCAGGTGTCGTGTGGGTCTATGACGAAGATATCAAGGCAATCGCTGAATATCTGGACAAACCAGTCGGCGAAATTCGACTGATGAACACACGTCAAGTCGGCAACCGGCTAAGCCTGACTGAGTTCCAAAACGGCGACTGCATCTACTTCGACCCGAAGACCCGTGGATGTCAGATTTACCCTGTACGCCCGACCCAATGCCGCACGTGGCCCTTCTGGCGTTCTAACCTCGAATCACGTGAGGCGTGGGACGAAGCCTGCAAAGGCTGCCCAGGTGCGGGGACTGGTCAGAGTTTCACTCAGCTGGAGATCGACGAACGTGCCGCCAAAGAGGACGTTTGAACACTTTTTGGCAGAGGTGGTAACTTTGGTGGTTTTTGTCGATTCTACTGAAGTCAACGGTTCTGCGGGCCGATAACTAGTGTGAAGGTGGTGATTTAACGCTCGGTCGCGGGTGACACTTCACTGCTTTCAACGGTTTCGCAGGTCAGCATTGGCCCCGTCGCGATCGCAACATCTTGACACTAAGTCTTTTTGGTCAATACACTTGAGTCATTCTGAGGGTCACTGGACGACCACTCAGAACCGCGCAGGCAGCCTGCAGGAGACTCAGCGTCGTGACCAAGAAAGAGATTGTCAAAGCGATTTCGGAGGAACTCGGTCTTACTCAATTGAAGACCAAGGAGATCGTTCAGAAGACCTTTGACGCGATCATTGAGACCCTGGTCACCGACCGACGCATTGAGCTCCGGAACTTCGGCGTGTTCGAAGTAAAAGAGCGAGCGGCTCGTAAGGCTCGCAACCCACGAACGGGTGAGCGTGTTGATGTGCCGGCGAAATTCGTCGTAACGTTCAAGCCAGGTAAGGAGATGGAGGAAAAGGTAAGGCTTCTCGAAGAAGCCGCCCATGCCGCCAGACTCCAACAGCAGCAGAACGAACTTTCACCGGCGACAACTGAGTCATTGCCTTCACCGGCATCAAATGGCTCTGCTGTTCCGGCCACTGAGCCAGCCACCGGGTTTCGACAGTCGAACTCGTAAGTCTGGCTCACCTAAAGCCTGACTTACCAACGTGTTCCGCACATCATGCGAGGAGTGTTTGACATGCGGAAGAACCTGACGGTTGCCATCGTACTTGCCATTTGCAGCGTAAACATCGGCTGCTTCCTACCCATCTACAACCCCGCGCCGGATGTCCGCGCTCGGCAGCTGATCTATGTATCAGAAGGCCTGCGTCATATTCCGGAAATCTGGGAACGGATTTGGGGGTTGGATATGCCTGACTTGGCAACTCCATACCGAACCCACGGCGGCGTCATCTAACTGACGTCCGTTTGCTGCGTTGTCTGACGGACGCTTCTCTCTGAGAGGCGGTTCTGGAAGTATGCGTGGTGTTGCGTAACTTGCTTCAAGCAAAGTGGTTACGTACGTAGTCGAAACGAAAGAGGCCGAGCATCCAAAGGTTGGATGCTCGGCCTTGTTTTCGTGGAATCGCGATCGAGTTCTTACTTGCGGTGGTAAACCACCAGCACTCGACCATTCTTGATGCGAACGTCTACGCCGTGGCTACCGTAGTTGTAGCGGATTCGGTTGCCGTTCTTCGTCTCGCGTACGATCTCACACTTGCATGGTGGAACGCAAATTTCGATCGCTACGAATTCGTCTTCGCAGCAAGCGGCACCTTTCCGACGGCGATCAGGATTCTTAATCACAATCAGCTTCGAAACCGCACCGGGTGCTTTACGGCGCTTTCCGACGTACTTGACTCGCTGGAATAGCTCGATGCCGGGAGCTTCGATCACTGGGTTGTAGATCGGAGCATTAATCGGCCCTTGCGGGATTCCGACTGACGGCATGAAAACCTGGGGTGTCCCACTAATCGCAGGTGGTACAAGTGGCGGTTGGAGTGGTGTTGGTGGTGGAAGATGAACCTGATGATCAATCGTGCGGTTCAGTCCCGGCAGCGGCGCTTCGAAGATCGGCGCGTTGGGAGCCTCCGGGATTGGTTCGAGCTGCTGGCTCGGAAGAACCACTCGTTTCTTCACCGGGATCGCAAGCGTCTGCTTGGCCGGAATCGTGAGTGACTGTTTCGATGACTTCTTCCACGCAGCATTTGCACCAGCAATTGTGCTGAACGCGAGACAAGCACCAACGCCACAAGTGAAGAGCCTTTTCATAGAACGCCTTTCCTGGCAGATTCGCCGAGATAGAAACCAGAGTTTGTACGACAACTCTTGCTCTGTTCAGGTAGTGCGGTCAAGCGGCTTCCTGGAAAGAGCAGAGGGTGCCGGCCTGGAGGGCCGCGATGCGCGTTTTCCACTGTAAAAATCGGTTCCATACTCCACGTAAGTGTGTGGAAGCTTAAGGCTGTTGCGGAATGTCAACACTCGACAATTGGTAACTTGGGAGATCTGTGCCTGAGTGTTCGGACATGAAGTTCAAGCTTCACCCCGGCCGAACCCGATTCTACTCAAGGAGATGCACGGATGCTGATCGCAGATTACCGAGTCAAAGACGACCTCTACAGCGGGCCATTGGACCTGATGCTGTATCTCGTGCGCAAGCAGGAGGTTGATATTCGGGAAATCTCACTGGGACGCATCGCGGATGAGTTTCTCGAGCTGATCACGGCTCTCGAAGTTCTCGACCTGGACGGCATTGGCGACTTCCTCGTCACCGCCAGCGCGCTGGTTGAAGTCAAAGCGCGGATGTTGATTCCGAAGGTTGAAGAGACTGAAGAAGTCGAGGAAGAAGAGGCCAGCGGCGATCTCATCAAGCGGCTGCTTGAATACCGACGTTTCCGCGACGCCGCCTGGGCGTTGGAAGAACAAGCCGCAGCCTGGCAGGAACGTTACCCACGTCTTTCCAGCGACCGTCCTTCAGAGAGGCGAGACATCGCCCAAGACCAGATTCGCGAAGTGGAACTCTGGGACCTCGTCAGCGCTCTGGCACGAGTGGTCAAGCGAGCGGATGCGGAAGAGGAATCGAGCGTCAAAAGAGAAGACGTGCCAATCGGTGTTTGGTCGGACCGCATTCGAGCTCGGTTGCAGAAGGAACCGCGGATTGCGTTCAGCGACTTCTTTTCTGGAGAAAAGGTCCCCAGCCACATTGTGGGCATCTTCCTTGCGATTCTGGAATTGCTCCGGCACCACCAATACCGGGCAGAACAGCCTATTGAGTACAAAGATATCTACGTGATGCCTCCGCTCGAAGGCCATGAGAATCGAGATACCGCCCCGCGTCGGACCGAGGAGTCCGAAGACGATTTGGACGACGATGACCTCAACAGCATCGAACTTACGGATCCAGAATAAACTCGGCGAGCACTGCCAGTGGGGCTCCGATGGGAACAACGTGAACTTCGCCAACGTGGCTGGCCGCCTCAGCTTTTTGAAATCCAACCTTCGGAGCAACGAAGGTAATGGTGTCTGTTGCCGCAATGCAGACACCAGCAGCTCGTCCGGTGTCACAGTCCAACCCGCTGGGCACGTCGATCGCGATGACCCGAGCCGTGCTGGCATTTGTCAGTCGAATCCACTCATCCATCGGCGAACGCGCGGCGCCTGTCGCACCGGTTCCAAGCAAGCCGTCGATGATCCAGTCTGCAGTATCGATTAGCTCTCGTAGCTGATCCACGTCGGGAGCAGCAGAGATTGGAAGACCGGCGTTCCGAGCAACAAGCATCTGAATCCGTGCATCGCCGGTCAGGGTATTTGGATCACAGGTGGAAGCAATCCGGCATTCGATTCCGTAGAGCTGCAGGAACCGAGCGATCACGTATCCGTCGCCACCGTTGTTTCCCTTGCCTGTCAGAATGGTCACTATTCCCGAAATGCCCTGGTCGACCAGAACATCCGTGGCTCCGCGACCTGCATTTTCCATCAGGACAACGCCGGGCAAGCCAAAGTCTTTAATTGTCCTGCGATCCACTTCGCGAACCTCTGCTCGCGAAAGCGGTCGGATTATCGGTTGCTCAGGCATAACGACCTCGGCAGACTCATCGAAACATCATGTCAATCAGCGATCGTGGGTCGCTGGTTCCAAATCTCGTCGTCGCAATCACTCCGGCGATATCTTAATATCCCGCTTCAGACATTCTGACCCGAGTTCCACGTCGTCGCGCGGCCGGTTACCAGAACCCAGTTCCTCCGTGACACTGAAACGAACCGATGCCTCAGAAGCGAAGTAAGAAAACAGCGAAACCGGCCAGAAAACCGGGCCCTCGCCCAAAACGTGGCAGCAAGCCGGTTGATGTCGAATCCGATTCAGACGAAATGACGCTTCGTCGATTTCTGGCTGCATCGGGTTTGGACTCTCGACGTAACTGCGACGAATACATTCTGGCTGAACGCATCACAATCGACGGCCAAGTGGTGACAGAACCATCTGTCAAAGTAAACCCGTCCAAGCAACGTATCTGCGTCGATGGCGAACGCGCGAAGCTGGAACCGAAGCGTTACTACCTTCTCAATAAACCGAAGGGCTATCTCTGCACCAATCGAGACCCCCGAGGACGCCGCCGAGCAGTCGACTTGGTTACGGCACCCGGCATTCGATTGTTCACAGTCGGTCGTCTGGACGAGAACAGTGAAGGCTTGCTACTTGTGACCAACGATGGCGACCTTGCCAACAAGTTGGCTCATCCACGCTATCAGGTACGTCGGAAGTACCGCGTTCAGGTCGCCGGTATTCCCAAACAGGCAACGCTATTGGAACTGAAGAAGGGACTCCACTTCAAAGATGGTCGCTTCCGACTGCATGGAGCCAAACGACTGAAGACGCAGGGCAAGAGTTCTTTCCTCGAAATCGAAATGCGAGAAGGACAGAACCGGGAAATTCGTCGGCTGATGGCTCGTGTTGGCCACAAGGTTATGCAGCTACAGCGAGTGGAATTTGGACCGCTGAAGCTCGGCCGCATCGCCAGCGGTAAGTCGCGCCCGCTGAAACCACCAGAGATCAAACAGCTACGCAAGTTCGTCGACGAGATGGAAGAGGTTCGCCGAAAACCATCCAGTCCTCGCCGCGCGGCAAAGCAAGAGCCCGGTGAGAAGCCAGCACCAAAGAAATCTACTGGCGAAGATCAACAGCCAAAGCCTGAAGCCAAAACAAAGACGGTGAAGGGGCGAAAGCCAGCCAGCCGAAAGAAGGCTGTCACGAAGAAGCCGGCACGCAAGAAAGCGAAGGCCAGTAGTAAGCCAGCCGGCTGGGTAGAACCAAAACGTCGTAAATCCTCAGCCGGCGGAAAGAAAAAACGGTAGCACCATGACGGGACTTCCTCCAACGTTCTCTCGACAAGCAATCGCAATGGTTGATAGCCAACGGATGTTGGCTGACGACACGTACGCTATTCGATTGCACTGTCCGGATATTGCTGAACGAATTCTGCCCGGGCAGTTCATCATGGTCCGACCGGCGTTCGGAACCGACCCGCTGCTAGGTCGTCCATTCGCGCTTTACGACACGTACGAAGACTCGTCCGGCGAACCTGCTGGCATCGAGTTCGGCTATGTGACGGTCGGCAAGATGACGACCTTGATGACAGAATGGACCGGCGGCGAAGAGGTCGAAGTTTGGGGCCCGCTCGGTAACGGATTCCCTCGCGTCGAATGCAATCATTTGATGTTTGTGGCAGGTGGCATTGGTCAAACGCCGTTCCTTGCAACGGCTCGCGAACTGTTGGAAGGCAAGAAGTTCGGAACCGACGCGCGGCCAGATGTGCCGCTGCCGAAGAAGGTTTCGATGTGTTACGGAGTTCGGTCCGAATCGTACCTTGGTGGTCTCGACGACTTTGATATTGATGGCCTTGATCTGACCATCGCGACGGACGACGGTTCCCGCGGTCATCACGGGTATGTCACCGAGATCTTGAAAGAGAGCCTCTCTGGTTCAGATGCTCCGGATTGTATTTTCTGTTGCGGACCGGAACCGATGATGGCTGCAGTTGCAAAGATTTGCGAAGAAGCCAAAGTCGAATGCTGGTTGTCTCTCGAAACACCAATGGCCTGTGGTTTCGGTGCCTGCTTCAGCTGTGTGACAAAAGTGAAGATGGAAGACGGTTCGTGGGACTACAAACGAGTCTGCGTTGAGGGCCCTGTCTTCCGGGCCGAGTGTCTGGTTCACGACGAGCCGTAATGAACGTTGAACGTGACTACGTCGGCTTCTTCATCGCCTGCAAGTTCCGTTTCCTCGCTACAAACCCGGAAAGACACTCTCCCTTTGGGAGAGTCGGGCTTTCAGGCCCGGAGAGGGGAAACCGCTGAAGTCCACAAAACCATCGAGTTCGCTTAGTAGTGTGCCGTCGCACTCTTGTTATCTGGCCATCCGAAAGCGAGAGGGTTTTGGTGTTGTCAAAATCCTTCACACAGGTCTCATACTTGGATCGATTCGACGAGCACAAGTCTCCTGCCCAATACCAGCAGTTGATTCCGTGGTTACTGGTTCTGTGTCGCCCACTGCTTGGCATGTTCTCGATTCTGATTGCGTGGTTTGATCTGCCGCGTTGGTTGTGGCTTCTTCAATTCATCGCAGCGATTGTCTCCGATATCTACGACGGCAAACTCGCGCGGCGTTGGGGTGTGGCGACTGAGAAGTTGCGTCGAGCCGACAGTCTCTGCGACGACATTTACGCGTTCTCATCACTTGCATGCTTTTGGATTGCTGAACCAGGGATTATCGCCGATCACGCGATCGGGCTTGTGGCTCTCATCACAATTGACTTCGCTCGGAACCCATTGGATTGGTTCCTGTTTGGAAAACGAGCCAGCTATCACTCGACGAGCATGCGGCTGTTTGGGCTGTCGCTCATTCCCGTTGGTCTTCTCATCATGATGTTTGGCGAAGTGTACTTCGTTTTCTGGCTGTCCTTGACGATTGGAATCGCGGCCGAACTCGAAGGCGTCGCTATTTCGCTGGTCTTGCCAACCTGGACCCACGACGTGAAGCACATCGGCAAAGCGATTGCGATCAGACGTGCTTCGCAGGCAGGGTCTAAGGCATCGCAAAGCTGACCATTTTGTTTGCGAACCAACAATGGTCACTAATAGGGCACTGATGCTGTGCGAACCGAGTTCACCTTGGGTCTTGACCTGAAACCAATTAGTGTTTCATCAGTGACATTAGTGGTAGAAACAAGGCCTCACCAGTCGTCATCGCCTATCGCCCCCGGATGAACTAGCCATGAACCGTTCGAGCCGAAGACAACTTCTCAAGTCAACCGCCGCGATTGGGTCGGCGTTGTTTGTCCAGCCAGCCATGGGCTACACCAAGTCTCGGCACCGCGTTGAACGTCCGGGGGTCGGATCAATCGGGCTTCGCTACCAGGGTTCCGTCGATACCCACAAAGCTGCGATGTACGGCGACATTGTTGCTGTCTGCGATGTCGACAAGCATGTCCGTGATCAGGCAAAGGCATCCTTCGGAAGTACGCCGCATGCCTCTGAAGACTATCGCGACCTATTGAAGCGGAAGGACGTCGATATCGTCGTGATCGGCACTCCGGATCACTGGCACGCGAAGATGCTCATCGACGCCTGCCGTGCTGGCAAAGACGTCTATTGCGAGAAACCACTGACGCTCACAATTGACGAAGGCAAAACGCTTCGGAAGGTCATGAGCGAAACGAACTCTGTTGTGCAGGTCGGTTCGTGGCAGCGGAGTGATTCGCGATTTCGACTTGCCATCGAGATTGTTCGGCAAGGACGAATTGGGAAACTGAAGAAGGTCGATGTGGTTCTTGGTAAGAACAAAGTCGGTGGTCCGTTCAAGCATCGACCGGTTCCAGCCCATTTCAACTGGAACCTCTGGCAAGGGCAAACGCCAGACATGCCGTTCATTGCCGAGCGTTCTCACTACACATTCCGTTGGTGGTACGAATACTCCGGCGGCCAAATGACCGACTGGGGCGCTCATCACATCGACATTGGTCAATGGGCGATTGATGACCTACCCGTTGAGATAGAAGCGACCGCGAAGTATCCCGAAACCGGCGACGATCGGTTTAATGTGGCCATCGACTATTTTGCGAAGTACACCTACGGCAATGGCGTCGTGATGACCGTGTCTGACACTGGTCGCAACGGTGTTATGTTTACGGGAACCAAAGGGCGGATCTTCGTGAATCGAGGAACCGTGGCTGGCGTTGCTGTCGATGCACTTAAGAAAGAACCGTTACCTCGCGAATCGTTCACGGCCTACGACTTCGACAACACGTCTCGCAAAGAACGAGCTGGCAAGCTGGACGCGATTATCAATCACATGGGCAACTTCTTCGACTGCGTCGCCGAACGCAAGACACCAATCTCAGACGTCGAG
>JBGCDN010000629.1:0-19362 GCA_045105495.1 Planctomycetaceae bacterium | reverse complement strand
GGTAGTCGAAATACTGAAGGCGAAGAAGCCGAGGGCGTAGTAATAACTAACGTCGTCCCAAATTCACCAAGTGCGAAAGCGGGACTGAAAGTCGGTGACATCCTTCAAACGATTGCGGGCAAGAAGGCGAGCGAACTTCGTGGGGTTTTGTCGGAAAAGAAGCCCGGAGATAAAGTGACTCTTGGCATTATTCGCGACGGTGAATCCATGAAGATTGAAGTGGAACTCGAAGCTCCTCCAAGACGAAATCGCCGACGCCAGCAGTAACCTTACCCATCGGCACTTGCCACTTCCGGGTGGCCGGGCTGGACTGAGTCTGCCAAGGAAGCCTCAAGGTTTCACTTGTTCCTCGCTCCAATACGGCCACCCGTTGGGTGCGACCGGAATGCACGCCCGGCGTGGCCACAGTTCCCCCTTCCATAGCATGCGCCCGGTTACCAACGCGTTACACACAGACCTGTGTGGCGCTGCGATACTTTCTTCTGTCTGGTCATCAAATCCAACAGGAGAATCAGGATGCTACGTCGGAAATTCGTGGTCGTTGCCCTTGGCTGTTTAACACTTCTCTTGCCGTCAGTTGGTCTGGCAGTTCAGTCCGGTACGGCATCCGCTGAAGTTACGGTGGTAAGAGATGCGACTGCAATTGCTGAGAAATCGGTTCGGCAACCAAAGATTCAGATGGCCATTCTGCTCGACACCAGCGGCAGCATGTCCGGGCTTATCGATCAGGCGCGAACACAGCTCTGGAACATCGTCAACGAGTTTGCCACCACAAAACAGGATGGCAAACGCCCCGTTTTCGAGTTGTCGATCTACGAATATGGCAAGAGCAGCGTGTCTGCTGAAGATGGCTACATTCGCCTTGTACTGCCGTTTTCTGACAACCTGGACAAAGCGTCTGAGGAGCTGTTCAAACTCACCACGGCAGGTGGTTCAGAACACTGCGGTCAGGGCATCGACCGCGCGGCGCAGCAGGTGGAGTGGAGCGATTCGTCAAAAGACCTGAAGTGCATTTTCATTGCTGGTAATGAACCATTCACTCAAGGGCCCATTGACTATCGCGAAGCATGCAAGACAGCAATTACGCGTGGTATCACCGTTAACACAATCCATTGTGGGAGCCGTACAGACGGTATCAATGGTCGGTGGGGTGACGGAGCGCTTCTCGCAGACGGTGCGTTTACCAGCATTGATCACAACGCCCGAATTGCCATTGAAGCACCGCAGGACAAGGAACTCATTCGACTCAGCGCAGAGGTGAATAAGACATACATCGCGTACGGCACAAAGTCCTGGCGCGAAACGAACACGATTCGGCAATCGGTTCAGGATGGGAACGCGGTGAATTCGAATCAGGCAGCGGCCGCTACAAGAGCTCTCGCAAAATGTAGCGTGCTGTACTGCAACGATAGCTGGGACCTGGTGGATGCACTGAAGAACAAGAAGATCAAGCTGGAAGACATCAAGACTGAACAGCTTCCGAAGAACATGCAAAGCATGTCACTTGAAGAACGCCGCGACCATATCGCCACCCTTGAAAAGCAACGCTCGAAGCTTCAGGAAAAAGTAAAAGCGCTTGGCAAAGAACGAGAGAAGTTTGTCGCTGCTGAAATGAAGAAGCTTGCTGCAGAAGGGAAGAATGTTCTTCAGCAAGCGGTGATCGAAGCCGCTCGATTGCAATACCAAAAGAAGGGATTCAAGAGGGCCGGAGCAGACGTTGCATCGAGTAAGTAGTGGGTTCAACGATGCATCAATTGGTAAACAGGCCACTACGGGCAACCAGTCCGTAGTGGTCTGTCAGCTTGACGATCAGTTGAACTTCCGTCGCGTTACGCGGTCTGGCTTGCCGACGCCTTTGATAGATCCGTCTGCGTTTTCTTCCGCAGTCATGCCAAGGACGATGTCGAAGTTCGCTGCCAGTTCGCCAATCTTCGAGTTCTTCAATGGCTTGAAGTCACAGAGGATCGTCTCGCGAATCTTTGGATCCTTGATCTGCTTGAACAGGCCGTCCTGCTTGTTCGCGTCTTTGTTGGCCTTCACAAGAATCTGTGACGTGAAGACACGCCGTCCATTCATACTCACTCCGACGTGAATATGTGGCGTACGACCGGGGTAAGCCACGGGTTTAACGGTTCGAAAGTAATAGTCACCACGGACGTTCGTCAGAAATCGACCGTAGCCCTGGAAATTCGTGTCGCGCTTTGCGCTGTTGCTGGAATCAGAATGAATGTACGCGCCGTTGTTGTCTACCTGCCAGATTTCAACAAACGCATTTCGAATCGGATCGCCTTTTCGGTTCAAGACGCGTCCTGTGAGGTGGGTAATGGCCCCGACAGCAGGTGTGAGTGAATCGTTCAGAATTAGCAGGTCGTTGTCTGTATCCAGCGGTAACTTGTCTGGATAGAACGGTCCTTCTCCGACTTGAGCGGTTCTTAGAAGCTCTTCGGCGAACAGGCCTGGTGTTGAAAACAGAGCAGTTCCGAAAGCCATGGAAGACAACGCGGTTCGACGTGAAACAGACATCAGCAGGCTCCTAAATTCGAGGCCCGTTTTAACGGGGAATGACTCGGTGTGGCTTTCGATAGTACCAGTATCTCGGAAACTTCGCGACAAGTTGTTCACGCCAGGCGTCGTTGGCTCGACGAATCATCTTGAATGGATCTGGCTGATGTGAGACGCTTCTGGCAACATGGACGTACTTAGCATCTCAAACGAAACGGCAGTTCCGCGAACAACGGAATTCACAACGCCATCGAACCAGCCCTGCAGCTTATTGCACTTCACCTGTGAATGGCTGAGAGCAGCGCGTCCCATGCATTTCATTCTTGGATGCGCTGCAGCGATTGCTCTCAGTTTCACAACATCTGAAGTCGTCGCAGCCTTCGGGCAAAGAGACGCCAGTTTCAGCTGGAACAAGATTTGGCTACTCACCGCACAGTTGGTGATGGTCCATGTGATCTTGTCTATTGTTGGCCTTCTCATTTGTCGTGACGTCGCTGTGCGGCTTTCTCGCGGGAACGGCATCGGTTTCAAAGAGGCGAGAACCTTCTTCACTGCAAGAATTACTCACGTACTGCTCGCGCCGCTCATTCCTGTGGCTGCTTGTCTGGTTTTGGCGGCTTGCCATTGGGCGTCGGGTGGCCTTACCTGGCTACCAGCTGTCGGCAACACAATTCACGTCGCAATGAGTTCTGTAATCCTATTGCTCATGGCCGTTCTGTCGGTCATCACGGTCGTTGCGTGGCCGCTTATGCTGGCGGTGCAAAGTGTCGAACAGTGTGACTGTTTCGATGGCTTGAGTCGTGGATTTAACTTCCTTCTCACGAAGCCAATGCGATTCACTGGCTTGATGCTGAGCTTTGCTCTAGCAGGCTTGATGCCACTCGCAATCGCCGACGCAGTATTGGGGCACGCGTTTTACAGCAGCCTTCGTGTTCTCTTCGGCGGCATCGGCATTTGTATGTTCTTCGTGTGGACCATGACTGCATTTCTGCACTTGCGACGAGAGATCGATGCCATTGAGACTGACGAAGTTCACTTCGATCAGGAAAAAGCATGGGAGCCCGTTCCGCTGTCTGGCAAGATGGCTCATCCCGTTGCTGAGCGATAAACCGGGCGATTTGTGGATTCTCTTTGATCCGAACTAATGCCGCCGGCGTTTTGAACGAATAGGCAGCAAACGACAGGATCGTTCGTTCGCCAGCTCGCAGCGAATCCCGGCGAGTTGACGTTCGACCAGTCTGTCCGTAGAACAACGGTAACACCAGTAACTTCAATACTGGTCATAGATTCAACACCGAGGGCTGGGCCCTCTCAGGAAGGCAGTCACAATGAGCTTTGACGGTGCACCACCGAAAAAAGGTATGGGTACAGGGGCCAAGGTCCTCATCATCCTCGGAATTCTTGCTGGCGTAGCCGCACTCGCCTGCTGCGGCGGCATCGGCTACTTCGGCTACCAAATGAAGCCGGTCATCACCACGACCGCTAGTGAAGTCACCGAGCGAACCGGCACCATTGCCGAGATGGAAATCAATCAGGAGAAGTTCGAACCAAAAATGCACATGTCGATGTCTATCCCAATGGTGATGGACATGAGCATTGCGAAGTGGGATTCGAAACTGGATGACGGCGGCTTGCTGCTCACCAAGATTCTGATGAAGATCGAGGATCCGAATCAAAATCAAGACGACGTCGATCGACAGATGGAACAGGCGTTTTCTCAAGGTGGCGGTAACCAGGATGGTCAGCCACAGATGGCTCCATTGGTTGGAACCAGCACGCCGGAGACTCTGACCTTCCTCGGTGAGGAATGCGAGTTCACCTACACCGAAGGAAAGCGTCAGGGATCTGACGACGAGTACAAGGAACTTAAAGGTCACGGAAAACGCGGTAAGGAAATCGTCGTAGTACGAATCCAGGCCAAGGCCGAGAACTTCGACAAGCAGGCGATTCTCGACATGCTGGCTCAGGCCAAGTAGCTCTCGCGAGTCCACCGAATTTCAGTCGAAAGGCCGAACCGCAAGGTTCGGCCTTCTTCATGCGCCAAGAGGGATTTTGAGCCGCAACCAAGACACTCTCCCTCCGGGAGAGTCGGGCTATCAGGCCCGGAGAGGGCCGAGCTCAGCTCATTGGCCGATGACTCACGTAACTCACCCATGCACATAACACGACATAGCGACGGACAAGACTGCCTATTCGCTCAACCACGGCCCAGTCACATCAGCTGACGAGCTTTGACTTCCAGGTACTCGTTTATCACATCTGCGGTTAAGTGTTCTGGCAGTGTTTCAAGAACCATCACTCCGCTCTCTCGCAGCTTCGCTATCTGCTTTGTGTGAGCTGCCAGCATTTCTGCTGCCCCAGCGACCTGGAAGGCTTCGAGGTCGCCTGTTGGAACTCGGTTTGCGAGACGGCTCATCGCCGGGTCTTTTAAGAAGACGCATAGCACAAGATGCGGACTTACCAGAGTTCGAAAATACTGACCGACCGAATTGAGATGCTGCTCGTCAACAGCATGCGTAATCAGAATGACCAGCGATCGTTTGCGATGTCGCCGCCGCATGTCTTCCACGACTAACGCGTAGTCGGCGACGTCCGTTGTGGCTTCCAAGTCGAACGTATGCCTCACAATTGTCTGCACGCCCGGCTTTCCTCGAACCGGCTTGGTCGCTCGTTCAATTTCTGCGGAGAACGCGGTGAGCGCGACGTTGTCTCCCTGCCCGAGCGCAATGTAGCTCAGCATGATGGCGGCGTTTAGGCCTCGGTCGAGGTGCGAAATACCGTCAGATTCGTTTCGCATTGTGCGGCCGGAATCCAACAGGATGACGATGTTCTGATTGCGTTCGACATTGAACTCTCGACTAATCAGCCGATTATGTTTCGCCGTTGCTTTCCAATCCACCTGCCGCAGTTCGTCTTCAAATCGATAGTCGCGTAAGCGTTCGAACTCGCTGCCCTGCCCTCTTAGCCGGTGCTTCTTCACACCCATTTCTGAGAGACGATTTTGCTGGGCCATCAATTCGTATTCGTTGACGGCTCGGATGTCTGGATAGACATTCACTTCGTTCACCAATTCGCGTTCGCCACGAATCCACCAGAGGCCGAAGCGACTGGGGTACCGAAAGAACACCTCGCTGAACTGGGTGCGTCCGCGGCGATGTGGCTTAACGAAGTAAACGAATTCGTGTTCTTTCCAAGGTCCGAGAGTGGCAGTCTGTGGCAGATCAGCCACGTCGGCTGGCTGCGGATAGTCGTCACTAATCTCGAGTTCCAACGCGTCTCGACTTCGATTTTGAACCAACAGCCGAACCGGGTTCCTCGCCCCGACACTCAATGTGCCCGCGACCTGCCGAGCGATGATGACGCTTCGTTTGGAAGCCGTCATGATTAAGTCGATAGCTGCAAACGTAGCGACGCACAGATTGAACACGATGCCAAGCCGTGAAACGCCCGGGTACCACAAGCCGAGAACCAGTGGCAGAACTCCCAGCGAAAGTAGGTACAGCAATCGAGGACGAGGACTCATGAACGAGGAACCTCGACGTTCTCAACAATATGCTGAATAACCTGGTCTGCACTGCTTCCCTCGATCTCGGCTTCGGGCCGGAGACGAATACGGTGGCGCAAGACCCACGGGCAGATTTCTTTGACATCGTCCGGCGTCACAAAGTCTCGTCCGCGACAGGCTGCCATGGTTCTCGAAGCAACCAGTAAGGCCACACTCGCACGCGGGCTGGCTCCAACCGTCACGCTGTGCCACGACCTCGTCTTGTCGACAATCTCCACGATGTAACGCACAACTTTGTCTTCAACAATGACCTGACTCACCGTGTCTTGAATCTGCAAGACGTCTGCAGCACTCATCACTGAATTGATCTCGAATCCGGCCAGCTTGTGAGCCCGACGACCTTGCGCGTAGTGGCCGACGATTTCGACTTCGTCCGCCACAGAGGGATAGTCGACAAGCAGCTTGAATAGAAACCGGTCAACCTGGGCTTCGGGAAGTGGATAGGTGCCTTCGTGTTCCAGCGGGTTTTGCGTAGCGATTACCAGAAAAGGACGGTCCAGCTGATATGTCTCGCCATCGACTGTCACCTGAGCTTCCTGCATGACTTCAAGCAGGGCTGATTGTGTCTTTGGCGGCGAGCGATTGATTTCATCGCCGAGCAACAGGTTTGTGAAAAGAGGCCCGCGGTTGAAGGTAAACGACTGAGCTGACATGTCGTAAACGCTGTGCCCCGTCAGGTCAGAAGGCATCAGGTCCGGAGTGAACTGGATTCGTTTGAAGTCACACGAAACGACCTTCGACAGTGTGTTGACCAGCAATGTCTTCCCAAGCCCCGGTGGGCCTTCGATGAGAACACTACCTTCCGAGAACAACGCGATCAGGACGCCTTCGACCAATTCAATCTGGCCAACAACAACCTTGCCGATTTCCTGCATCGCTGCCTCAAACAGCGATGAAACCTGCTTCAGTTCCATGTTTCTTCTTTCTGGTCAATCAAAGTTGTGTTCGTCAGAACCGCTAGGTTCGAGTGTTTTCAGTCGTACTACTAAACTGCGACATGCGATCGCGCACGTTGGCGAGTTGTTGAATGAGTGTGGCCGCGGAGCCCGAACCGATCGATGGGTTCTGCATTGCCGCCTGAGTCTCAGTGAGTAGTCGCTGAATCTCTGGCTGCGGAATTCCCGACCGTGCGGCGAGAACTCCCGAGACTTTGTCAATTCGGCCCGTCGGCATCTGAGCCACGCTGCGAAAGTACTCGAAGTAAGATTTCAAGACATGGTCGGCGGTGCCAACCTTGTAATGCATGCTGCCAAGCGCTTGGGCGTGTTCGACGATCGCTCGGCGATCGGTGCTTTTCGGGTGCGTTGCCGGACCGAATCGACGGCTGCCCCACCAACCAAACAGAATGGCTAACAGCAGCATTTGCAGCGACAACGGACGGAACAACGGTGTGAACAAAATACCCAGCACGCGGGGTGTGCCGGTCGAGTTCAACACTTCATCAAAGTAAATGCGTTTTGGGTTCACCCAGTTTTCAGGCTGAACCAATTCAAACAACTGGCTTGCGGCAACCTGCGAATCGGGATCAAGCATCGATTGGTTCTGGAACACCGCGTCGGATGCGACGAACACGGCTCTGCCCTGACCATACTTGTATCGGACCGCCTGAATTCTCGGACCCATCTTCGCCAAAATTTCGGGACGTCGATAGCTGGCTGCATCGCCGAGCACCAATCGAGCTTCGGACCTCCAGGAAATAGACTTGCCACCAAACATCTGCGTGATTCCAGATTTCACCTTTTGCTGCTCTGGGTCGAGTGAATTGTCTGGTTCACCCCAACTGTTCTCCAGCGTTGCGCCGAACGGTCCGAGCTTGAAATTTTCTGAACGCGGATCTGCGGCGTACAGAAGATTGCCGCCTTGCCGAACGAACTTCGCCAGTCGATCCCATTCTTCATCTGACGGCAGCCGTGCGGGGCCAAGAATGACAATCGTACTGGCGTCTTCCGGAACGAGGTCGCTAACACTTCGTTCGACTGATGTCGCTGGTGACAAGCGAGACCGAATTGCCTGATAGAACGCATGCTTGCCGGGCACTTCGACGCTATAGCTGTCGCTTACGCTGGTTCCATCACCCGGAACCCACCAGAAGCTCAAAAGGAATATCAGCCCGATCAGCAGCAGCCAGAACAACTGCTTGTTCGCAAGTAGATTCGTAATCCGCGATGTCTTCGTGACGGTGCTCATGATTCGAACCCTTTGTCCGCCTGTTCGACACCAGCCGAATCGGGTTCGCTCTGTGGTTGGACTACGGTTACCTGCTGTTCCTGTTTGGTTGCTTGTTGCTTTGCCAGCAGAGCTTCCTGTTCTTTCACAGCAGTCTCCGCATCGATCATCCGGCCGAATGCGGTTTTGTATTCCGAGAGGCAATCCTGAAACTGTTCTTCGTTGGCTTCACGCCTTCCAAAATAGACGCGTTCGAAGTTTAGGATAATCTCTGAGAACCGCTTCCGCTGTTCGTCCCGACGGTACACCGCGCGAACGTAGTCTCGGTTGGTCAGGCCCTTTCGGAATCGGATTAGTCCGGCCCGTTCAATCCAGCTCATTCCGCCGAGCACCAATTGCCGTAGCGCCCGACGATGATCGCCGGTCTTTGCGAGTTGGATTGCGTGATGCATGTATTCGTCAGACGGGACCTCGCCCGGAGGAGTTGATGGCGCGATGGCGTCTGATTCGAGGTCGGACGCCAATCGTTTTCGGTTCGAACCATCTGCTACTCGGACAGACGCTGCCTTCACGAGGTACGCGACGACTACGGCAAGAAACAGGCCGACCACGATCCACACGAGTAGCGTTCCGCCACCAAATCCACCGAACGCAAACGTACTGGGCGTCGCTTTCGCGCCACCGGGGGTTGCTTGAAACCAGCTACCAACCCAAGTCCAGAAGCGGGACCACCAGCCGGGTGACTGCAATGTGGGCGTGTCGTATTTTCCAAGGTTGAACCGCTTTATCTTGGTTCGCATTCGTTTGTATGCAGGTTTGTTGATCTCTGCATCGAACTCTTGGCGAACCGCCTCTTCGGAGTAAAACGGATACGCAACTTCACTTATCTCAACTTGCCCCGCCTGAGCGCGCTCTGTGGGGGCGTCGACTGGTTTTTCAGCCGACTGCTGCAGAGAAATTATTGTCAGTAGGACAAGTGACGCCACGATAACCTCGAACCCTTTAAGCCAGCCCGCTTAGTCGTTGAGCTTCAATTCGATAATCCAATTCCACGTCCCAGCCTTCTTTTTGAATGCGAACATCCAGATAGCAAAAGAACCACGCCAGACGCACGACTGGATAGATAAACCACAACAGTGCATGAAGCACCGTGGCGAAACGTGGGTCGGAGAGAAGCAGAATCATCAGTTCGTCTTCAAGGCCAGTGAAACTCGCAAGTCTGCCCACTACTAGTGGAATACCCAGCAGCAGGCTCGAACCAAGTTCCACCAACGCATACATGCCCAACACGGCAACGACGTAAAATAGGAACGCACCAAGACCGCGCCCGACCAAATCGGAATAGACATTCTTCATGAGATTCTTCAGCCGGCTGCTCACCTTCTTGCGAGGTGTGCCTTCCAGAAACAGAATCTCTGCAAGAAAGCCGTACCGCACGATGACTAGCAGCGGTGGCAGGACGAGACACGAAAAAACAGCCGCTACGATTCGCGTTGCCACTGTGTAGAACAGCAGCGTCCAAAATCGTGTTCTTAGAGTTGTGAACGCATTGCGAGGATTGAAGTCCGATCCGAATACTCGCCGTCCCGCCGCAATCGTCAACGCCGCGCCGAAGATGGGACTGAGGACCAGGAACAGAATAATCGTGCTCCAAATATCCAGTTCCGTTTGCGACATGAGGAGCCATGAGATGACGCACGATGGAACTGCGAAGCTCAACGTCATTCGAGCGATTGGAAGAAAGTGTTGCTGAACGAACACGACTGCCAGATCCAGGCAACCAGTTATCTTCCTTCGTTCGATCGTGATGGACGCACCGTCAAGTTGCATCGATGACGGCTCCTGTTTCAGCCTCGGTATCTGGTTCGAAACCGCGGCCAGCGAACGCCAGGTAGGCAAAGACCAGAAGCCACAGGAATGTTCCAACAATAAACTTCGCTGTACTCGGCGCTGGTGAAGGCGACCAAAAGCCTTCAATGACCGCTGCCATCGCCAGCATTCCACCGGCGCCGAGAGCGATCTTCACAGCCGTTAGACCTCGGGTCTTGATCGATTCGTACCGAGTTAGAGAACCAGGATGCACTATGGCTCGCCCCATCATCAAACCGGCCGCCCCAGCCACCACAATCGCTGTGAGTTCGAACGAACCATGTGAAATCACGAAGGTGAAGAACGGCTTTGAATTGCCCTGGGCAACCATGAAGCCGGTAATCCCTCCCAGTGCGATGCTGTTGTAGACGAGATGGCAAACCGTACCGATGCCAAGCAGTACACCGCTGGCGAAGCATTTAAACGCGATGCCGATGTTGTGTTGAATGTAAAAACTGGTCATGAATAACGGCGTCTGGCCGTGCTGTGTTGTTCCGTTGTGCATCTCGTCGTACTGAGCCAACTGCTGTTCGCTAAACAGCCGCGTTCCCAATTCCGGATTCGTAGCCAACAGCATTCCAGCAATCAGGCCCGGCAACACAAACAACGCAAGAGCCACCCAGAAGTAGGCGATGTTTTTTCTGAGCAACCAAGGGAACTCATCGGTAAAAAGCCGTACCGCTTTCCGAAACGAGCCCGGTTGTCCTCGATAAAACGTACTGTGCCCTCGCGCGACGAGGTTGTTGAGGTAGCGGTTCAACGAGAGCCCAAAGTCTCGCGACCGAACGAGCGACAGGTCATAACTGATCGCTCGGAATAGGGCGGAGAACTCGGAGATGTCGTCGCCGTTCCATCGAGGAGTCCGTTTTCCCTCGGCGAACGAAAGCAATGCTTCGAACCGATCCCAGTCGTCCTGTCTGTGTTTGACAAATTCGTCCCGCGTCATTCTGGCGCTCCAGTCGACAATACTGGTTCGCGATCGTCGGCTATCGAAGCTGCGAAGTCATGAACTTCCTGCTCCTGCTCTTCGGCCGAACGTGAAAACGTCTTGATCACTCGAATTAGAAAACGACTGCCTCGGCTGTCGGGCGGAAGATCAAGTAGTTCGAAACCAAGTCGATCGGCGATCGGTTCAGCCAGTACGGTTGCGATTGCTTCACGTCGAGGACCGCTGAGATAACCGGTCCGTTCAAACAATCGGCAAATCACGTCTAGTGTTCGCTCAGAAACGTGGAAGCTGCGTTTGCAATCAGATCGTTCAATTGCCGGAACCATTTGTAGATTGCGCGGTCGATGTGGAACGCGATTTCCTTGCTCCACCACGACCATTGTCCCAGCGAACAAGTCGCCCAGTCGTTGCAGCCGCTTGGTGCTCATCATGACCAGCAAGCCAATGCCATAAAAAATGACAAACGGAGCATCGGCGCCTCGCAGGAAGTTGCGAAGAACCGCTTCGTAGAATCCGATCGGATAGCCCCCCTCTTTCACCGCGCGAATCCCAAACATTCGCTTGCCCGGTGTTCTTCCGTTCCACAGCCACTCAAACAGCGTTCCGTAACCCCATTCGGCGAGGAACAGCAAAATCATGATGGTCGCGGCAGATAGTTCTCCGAATCCAAGCGTGCCGAGTGCCATGACAAGCAGCAGGCCGAGGAAGAAAATGGCAGCAATACGAATTACCACGTCGGCGATGTAGGCCGACATTCGCAAACCGGGCCCGGCAAGCTGGAACGAAAGTTGCACGCCTTCCGGCGTGTCCAACGATGCCCGGGTTTCAATTGAATACTTGTCCTGCATTATCAAATCGCCGACGCTTGTCACCAAGGCCCAACGTTGAGACTGTTTTGTCGTCGCCGATGCGATCCAAACTGCTTAGCTCAACGCAACGACGCGTGTGTACACGAGTCCTCTCACTGTAGCGAGAACTGCAACCAATGTCTGCTCACTTAAAGCGAACTCACCAGCCATACACCTACGTGCTGAAGGCACTTCTCGCGGTGAATCTTGTCTGTGGGATTGCTACTGCTGATGAATACAAAGTCACAACGCCGCCGGAGCAATTGAAGCTCAACGATTTCTACAAAAAATACGTCAGCGCCAACGGCTATCCGATTGTGAGCTCTGACAAAGTCTCCGACTACGCTTTGAAAGAAGCTGCTTGGCTGGTCGACATGATGTTGGCAAAGCGGCCGGACGTTCGCCAGGCGATGATCCAAAGCGGTTCGCGTTTGATCGTCATGGCTCACGACGAATACACGACCGACGTCCCCGAACACTCGAAAATGAAGCCCAAGTCTTTCTGGGACGTCAGGGCTCGAGGACTTGGCGGTTCTCGGACGGATCCTGTTTGTAGCTGTGGAGAAGAGAACCTGCTGGCGTTCCCCGGCGATCCATATTCAACAGAGAACATTCTGATTCACGAGTTCGCTCACAACATTCACCTACGCGGCATGGTCAACATCGACCCAACATTCGACGAACGGCTGAAGAACGCTTACGAATCTGCCAAAGCTCGAGGACTCTGGTTTGGAAAGTATGCCTCGACAAACAAGAACGAATACTTCGCTGAAGGCGTTCAGTCCTGGTTCAACAACAATCGCAAGCCAGACCACGACCATAATCATGTCGATACAAGACGCGAACTCATTGAATACGACTCTGCTCTGGCATCTCTTTGCCAAGAAGTCTTCGGCGAAACCGAAGTGGCATACACCAAGCCAACGACTCGACTAACTGGGCACCTCGCGGGTTACGATCCCGCCAAAGCGCCAACGTTTAAATGGCCAAGGGGCGGGGCAGAACAGAAGGCAAGAATTCGCAAAGACGCTGGGAATCGAGCAACGGAGCAGAAGGAAGACAACGCCTCGCACTCCGAGCAGAATGTTGAGGGCTGGCGTGTACTGGTCGACAAATCGCTGCTTAGCGAAGCGCATCGCACAGACGGTGACATCGCCCTGCGGATGCTATCCAACCAACTGTTCGAGATTGCTGTTCGGTTCCCTTCCAAACGCGTGAAGGAACTTCAAACCATCACAATCCGCCTCGATCGCGACCACGCGCTCAAGAACATGCAGTACCACCCCAGTCGAAAGTGGCTCAGTGACAACGGGTACGACCCAAGCCTCGAGAAGCAGGTCCACATTCCGCAGGCTGATCGCATGGTCAAGCTATTGAAGGACTACGCTCAGCCCAGCGTCGTCATGCATGAACTCGCCCACGCATGGCACGATCAGATTCTTGGGTTCAACGATCCAGCAATTCGCGAAGCGTATCGACGATTTGTCGAAAGCGGTGACTTCGAGAAAGTTCTGCACCTCAGCGGCAGACAGCGCAAGCACTATGCGCTCACGAATCACAAAGAGTTCTTTGCGGAGATGACTGAAGCGTGGTTCGGCACGAACGACTTCTTTCCGTTCGTTCGAGCTGAACTCAAGGCAGCGTCACCCTCAACCGCCAAGGCCATCCAGGCCACTTGGAACCGATAAAACTGGCTGTATCATTTCTGCTGGTTCGTGTTCTTGCTGAGATACAACACTCTGACCAAAAATCGCATCATTCAGGCTACCTAACGCTCTGCCCGACCTAGCCTTTCAAAGCTAGACGGTCCATATCGGACTAAATGTCAGAACATTTCGCTATTTGTTGGGTACGTTTGATGCACTCTTATCAACGCGAACGCAATCAAGACCGCAGAGGCGCTGCGCTGGTCTGGGTCTCTATTGTTCTAGTGGTCGTTTTTGCTTTCACGGCCTTCACTGTCGATGTCGGCTTCCTTGCGATTACCAAGACAGAACTTCAAAACACGGCAGACGCCAGTGCCATCGGCTCTGTGACGAAACTTGCATATGGCGAAGTCGAAGTGAAAGCGGAAGCGAAGCGAATTGGGGCGGCCAATACTGCTGCCGACAGTGCCATCTCGCTGAAGGACGCTGACATCAAACTTGGTCGATATGACCTGTCGAAAAAGACGTTCACGACACCGTCGGTTGAACCCAATGCGGTGCGAGTGACTGCAAGAAAGTTCGGTACGCCGTCAATGTTCGGACGCGTTTTGGGCCAGCAGTCACACGATCAAGCTGCTTCAGCGCTCGCCATGCTAAATCCGCGTGACATTGTGTTTGTTATTGATCTCTCTGGGTCCATGAATGACGACACAGAACCGTGTTGGGCAACTGATGCAATTAACTCAATGTATGCTTCTGCTGGTTACGGGACCGTAGCCACAGATCTTATGCAGGATGTCTACGACGACTTCGGTTATGGGGTTTTCCCCGGAACCATAACGACAATTGCCTCCACGTTTGGAATTCCGAATAATGGCTACGCCTATGCGGAGCTGACCAAAGATGATGGGCCTCTGGCATCGTTAACGATCGCAGCTTCCTATCGCATCGCTAGCACAGACTCGGAAGATGTTCGCCGTCAGAAGGCATATAGCTGGATCATTGATAACCAGATTGCCGCGGTCATGCCGTTGGCATCGCCGACGCCGGATTCGACGCTCAACTTCGACTACTGGTCATCCTATTTGGACTATCTAATTGATGGGGCGATGATTGGCACAGCTCCACCGCCAACAACTGGCGGCGGCGGCGGAGGAGGCGGCGGTGGAGGAGGTCCGGTCGGCCCTCCTGGTCCCACGCCCCCGCCAACGATCGGCCTGTTTGATAACCCATTTGACAGACCAAGCCCTCTCCTTGAAAACGAATTTCAGCTAGCGGCTGCGGCGATCCAGCCGGGGTTCATGCAGAGCTCGCCAACACCGGGAACTCCGCGGAACGGAGCGAGTAACGGCTGGAAGTGGCTTCCTCAAAATACCTATGACAACCAAATTTACGAATTCAATAACCCGGCGGCGCCATTCCCAAGTGCAAGCGTACCGTGGCACTGGAGAAATAAACTTGGGTATGTCACCTATGTTCAATTCATGATGGATTACGGGCGGAATCGCAGTCCAGACCACCAGAACGACGTTAACGCTGACCCTGGATTCGGAACAAAAACCCCACTGTCTGTCTTAAGCCCTGACTGCCCGCGACACCCTGAGATGGTCGCCGGCTCGAGTTATTCGTTCCCGCCCAGGACACAGCCAATGCACGCTCTTCGAAGGGCTCTCATTGCCGGTATCGAACTGGTGGCGAAGCGAAACAATGGGCTCACGTCGGGCGACCGCGTCTCAATTGTCACCTACGACGGGCGGGAAGCTTTTCACGAACCCAAAGTCTTTCTTCCACTCACTACTGACTACGCGCTAGCTCAGCAGGCTTGCACCAACTTGCAAGCGGCAGCTGACATTGGAGCCACCACAGCGACCGAGAGTGGGCTGATTCTTGCTCGGGCACATCTTGAGACGAAAGATACCAGTAATAACCCATCCAACTTGCCAGCAGGCCCACAAGGAAGAAGCTACGCGAAGAAGGTTGTGATCTTACTGACTGATGGGCTCCCTAACGTTTGGGAGTCTCCTTCTCACATCATTGATAACCATATCAAGAAGAGTCCAAGCGTTAATTTCTACGCGAAAGGATATGACTGGTTTAACTCCGTACTTATGCAGGCCAGCATATTCAATAACATCGAAAATGGACTACTGTTTCCAGTCGGGATGGGTTTGGGGACAGACTACGACTTAATGGACCGGATCGCCCGAATATCAGACTCCGATGAGGCGGGTGCGAGCCCTCGAGGAACCGGGAACCCGGCTGAGTACGAAGCACAGCTACTGGATACACTTTCTGAAATCGTAAAGAACCCCGGCGGACGCCTGGTGGAGTAACTGATACTCATGAAACTACTAACCAAAGTAAGAGACAGAGAGCAGCGAACCGGGGCAGTGCTGGTCGAGGCAGCTGTTGTGCTTCCGATCTTGTTGATTCTGGTACTCGGAATCATTGAGTTTGGCCGCGGAATGATGGTCGTCCAGCTACTTACCAACGGGGCTCGCGAAGGCGCGCGTTCGGCGGTATTGAATGGCAGTTCTAACGCAACAGTCGATGCTCACGTTAAGTCTTTTCTTCCACAGACAATTGGATGTGACCCGGCAGATCTAACCATCGCCATCACAATTACGCCCGACCCTGCGAACAGCACCACGGGCAATGAGATTGCGGACTCTGAAGCCGGAGATCTTGTTAACGTCGAAATCAGCGTCCCTTACGACCGAGTCGGCTACATTACCGCGGGGATGCTTTCGGGGAGCGTGTTGAGAGCTCGTAACACAATGCGGCGGGAGTGATTGGGGACTCGTGGACGGGTTGCGTCACCAGCGGTAGAATTTGGTGCTCCAGTTCTTCGAAGGCGTGGCTCGCAATGCAGATCACATCCGTTACAGGATCAGCAGTACCTCTTCTGCTTGATGACATCGACACAGATCGAATCATTCCAGCAAGATTCCTTCGCTGCGTTACGTTCGATGGACTCGGTGAACACGTCTTTGCCGACGATCGAGAACAGACGGATAACCATCCGTTTGATAATCCACAATTTGGCAACGGTTGCATTCTGATTGCCGGCCGAAATTTTGGCTGTGGCTCATCGCGTGAACATGCCCCCCAAGCCTTGATGCGATGGGGGATTAAAGCCGTTGTGGCAGAGTCTTACGCTGAGATCTTCTTCGGAAACTGCACGTCACTGGGAATTCCTGCGGTTACGGCAGACCGCAAGTTCTTGCAGCAAATGAACGATGCTGCACTGGCCGACTCAGCCCAAGAGTTCCATCTCGACCTAGCGGCCAGAACGCTGAGCTTCGCCGATTCCGAAACGCCCGTTGCGATCCCAGATGGTGCTCATGAAGCACTGACAACCGGCCAGTGGGATTTTCTGTCGCAGTTACTCGCGGCGGGCGAAAGGATCGATCAAGCGGCGGCAAAGCTGCCATATGTCAGTGGATTCGAAAGCGGTGTCTAACAACAACCGCCTCTCCGCGCCCACAATTCGGCTCTCCAGCCAAGCGATGGCCTGCGAGTTCGCTGTCATTCTGAACCAAAACGATCACGCCGCTGGCGACGCCGGTTCACTTGCCCTCGAACGCGTTGACACGCTCAGCAAGTGCATGACCGTGTATGAACCGAACAGCGAACTGTCGCTGCTAAACACACATCGGTCTGCAGCTTCGGTTTCAGACGACCTGATGCGCGTGCTTAGCAGGTCGATGAGTCTGTTTCATTCGACCGAGGGGCGGTTCGATCCGACAGCCGGACCGCTTATCGAACTCTGGCGAACCTGCCGCGCAGACCAGCGCGTACCTACTGACTTGGAAATCGAGACAACGCTTAGAAGAGTGGATGCAAACCACATTGCGTTGGACGGTTCAGCCGCCAGGCTCGGCGCCGATGTTGAAGTCAATCTTGGTGCGATCGGGAAGGGGTTCGCATTGGACGAAGCCAGTAGCACCATGCTGGATAACGGTTCGGACTGCTGGCTGCTTCATGGCGGCAGAAGCAGCATTATCGCGAGGGGCTCCCACAACGATCAGGGTGGCTGGCCAGTTGGGATCGGGAACCCGATTTTCACGAATAGGCGCTTGGGGATCGTAATTCTTGAAAACGAGGCGCTGGGGACCAGTGGTTCGAACATTCAGTATTTCCGGCATCGCGGAAAGCGTTACGGCCACATTCTGGACCCAAAAACCGGATGGCCTGCAAATCAGGTTGCATCAGTTACGATTCTTGCGCCAACCGCCACAGAAGCTGACGCTCTTTCGACAGCATTTTTCGTGGGGGGGGTCGAATTTGCACGAATCTACTGCGATAATCACCCGGAGATCAGCGCAATACTGATCCCTTTCCCGGAGTCCGGTACGACGATTCGTCCGGTTCTGGTGAACATGCCCGCCGACCGCGTGGTTTGGAACAAAGATCAAGTTGACCTTTCTTGATCGTCTTCGTTCCGATCACTTTCCCGCTTCGGAACATATCCAACGTGAACGACGCTCGCAGACTCGGATTCCTTGCAGTCTTCTTCCTCGTGGCACTGCGTATCTGTATTGGTTGGCAATTCTTCTACGAAGGCCTGTGGAAGTACAACTCCCTGAGCTCCACAAAGCCTTGGTCAGCGGAAGGCTATCTGAAATCAGCGCAGGGGCCGCTTCGCCAAAATTTTCACAACCTTGCCGGCGATGGACCCTACGACCTCAAGTGGCTCGACTATCGCAAAATGACAAAGCGATGGGACGATTGGGCTGGTCGATTTCTTTCGCACTACGGCGATCTGACCGATCAACAAAAAGGCCGATTGAACCGTATTATCAACGGAAGCAAATCGTTCTCATCAAACCTCAGCGCTTTGCCGGAAGGCGTCGATTTGGAGAAATACAAACGCGCGATCAGCTTCGACGCGGACAAGAAGAAGCTGATCGTCGATGGCAAATGGCATCTCACACCAGTTGAACGCGAACGGCTGTATTTGATGGTTCCCGACGTCAAAGAAGTCGATGGGAAGCTTGAAGGCGGCACTGAGCTGGAACGAGAATTCCATGCAGCGGTATCGAAGGTTTACACCGGACAGTCGCGGCTGAGCTACAAAGAAAAGCTTGCTGCTTCGCTTCGGGGGGACTCAGAACGAGTGGGAGCAATCCTGAAAGATATCAGCCAGATCGCAAAAGAAGAAAAGGTGAACCCTTACAAGGCGTTCGGTGACTTCAAACGCTTCGGTGAGCTCGACAAATACCGAGCCATGGTGAAGAAGCACGAAGACGAAGTTGCGTCCGCAAAGACCCAGTTTGACCAGGATCACATTGCGTATTCATGGGGTGAGATTCAGAAAGAAAAGTCAAAGTTGGTTGGGCCAGTGAAAGCTCTCGAATCCGAAATGAAGCTGGCAGCAAGAGATGTTCTGACGGCCGATCAACTGGCAAAAGGAACTGTTCCGCCGCCGATGGACGCTTTAACCGTTTCCAATTACCTCACCATCGCGGGCCTGCTCATTCTGGGTATTTTGCTGATCGTTGGGTTCTTGTCGCGAACAGCTGCGTTTTTCGGTGCTGTCATGCTGTTTTCGTTCTATCTAGTCCATCCACCATGGCCGGGCGTTCCACCGGTACCCGGGCCTGATCACAGTTTCATAGTGAACAAGAACCTGATCGAAGTGATTGCCCTCCTGGCTCTTGCCTGTACTCGCTCGGGACTCTGGTGCGGCCTTGATGCGGTTTTCCGAAAGCTGTTCGGCAAGAGTGAACGTTTGCCAGCTCCGGGAAAAGGCCCAATCCCAATGGCAACCGTTAAGTCCTGACAGACGCACACTCAGCCCTAAAATACATCGGA
>JBGCDN010000628.1:0-4696 GCA_045105495.1 Planctomycetaceae bacterium | reverse complement strand
CACAAGCTCACAACAATCGTGGGTTGGTCTATCTATCGCTTAACGAACCAAAGAAGGCACTCGCCGACTTTTCGAAGGCGGGTAAGTTGGATCCCAAATACGCGGACGCATGGAACAACCGCGGCTTCGCTCAGTACAAGCAGAAACAATACAAGGCCGCTCTTGGTGATCTCACCAAGGCAATTCAAATCAAGCCAGACTACATCAATGCACTCAACAACCGCGGACTCGTGTACCTGGCAATGAAGAACCATGCTGCCGTTGTTTCTGATATGACGGCGGCGATCAAAGCGTCGCCAAACGAAATCAAACTATTCCGCGCTCGCCGAGCTGCCTACCTGGAGCTCAAGGACTTCGACAAAGCCCGACAGGATGCCAGCAAGATTGAATGGCTGGTTCGACTCGCTTCGATGACTCAGGCGATTGATAAGTCGCCGTTGGAGTTTCGCAACTACATGCAACGAGGCCTCTATCTGGCAGATGGTGGAGAACACGAAGCCGCTGTTCGCGATTTCTCTCGAGCCGCCCAGTTAAACAACAGCACTTCTGAGCCGCTTGTTGCACGAGCGCGATCATTGCTGGCTTTGAACAAAACCGGCGACGCAATCCGTGACTGCGCGACTGTGATTGAAGTTTGTGAGAAAGCGAAATCGCTGATCGCGAAGAACCAGGCCGACGGTTCACTGGACGCATCGCCGAACGTCACCGGTGCGACAGACGCACAGGAAGCGTATTCAGTTCGAGGCGACGCATGGATGGCGAAAGAGCAGTACAGCAAAGCCATTGCTGACTACGAAAAGGCGAATCGGTTCGACACAACAGTCGCCGAAGCCTATCTGCGCCGAGCTCGTCAGTACGATCAGGCAGGCAACCGACGACAAGCGGAAGCCGATCGACAACGAGCCAAATCCATCGACCCATCGCGTCGACTGTAGATTCTCGCAAGCTCGGCTTTCTTGGGGAGACCGGGTGAACGGTTCAAAGATCGTCGTGACCGTCATAATCCGGTTTGTCGATCTAGAGCGCCAACAATCAGGCCTTCTGGCTGATGATTGGCCAGCGCGGTAGCAAGTCTGACTTAGGTTTCAGTCGGAGATCGGGCCCTTCTCGGGTTCGACGTATGACTATCCCCTCAGTCAGCCGAGTTGATCGTGAAAGATATAGCCAAGCAACCGACGACCAAAGTCAACAGCGCGCCAATTGACCTTGCGCAGCGGCCGTTCCAGCCAAATATTGAAGGGCTGGTTGCCAGACTGCAACTTGGCGGAGGCAGAGTCCTCTTCTGTGACGCAGTCGTCCTGACAACCCGCGATCTTGTGGTGGTTGTGCCGAAGTCAGAAGGCTTCCCGGATCGTGGCGAAGAAGTCCGCTGTTCACTTTTCCTCACCGACGACGACAGCTACGTCGCGCATCGCGAGGGGACAGTCCACTGGGAAATGGCGGTTCATGGCGAACGCATGGCTGCCGTATTCTTCAAGGAAGCCACTCCAAAAGAGCTACTGGACCTGACGCCTGACGAGCAACGTCGGGGTGTTCGGTTCCCAGCCAACGTTGCCTGCGCGGTGAACGGCAAGGTGGAATCGACTGAGGGCAGGCTCATCAACTACTCACTCGATGGTTTCGCAACGCAGTTGCCAGAACCAATGACCATCGGCGAAATATATAACGTGCAGGTCGAGGCCGGTGATGACAACATCACGATCGAAGGCCTGTGTCGGTGGAATATCAAGACTGCTTACGGCTTCATTAATGGATGCAGCTGTGAAAATGAAGACGGCTACAAGCTGGCTCGACGCGACTTCCGCGGCTCGGTCATGCCGTGGGATATCAACCGGACTCGTTCTTCAAATTTCTCTGACCTGAACGACGACGATGACGAACCGGAAGCTACCGCTTCTGGTTCCAAGTCAGATTCGACACAGCGACCATTGATCAGCAGCACGACAATTCTGATTCTCTCCATCACGCTGCTCGGTCTGGCTCTGCGAACACCGGATGGCGGTAACACCATCGCGTTCCTGACCGGCTGCCTTGGGATTGTCATGTTCATTGGCTTGCAGTGGACTGCAAAGATCCGCGTCATGGTAATGGAGCAGATTGCTTCAACAAGAACGCGCGAACATGCGGAGAACCGCTTGAACGCTCACATCTCTGCTGAGCGAAATTCGACCAAGTGACGAAACACGCGGATACCTGGTAGCGCAGCAAGAAGGGCAGGCTCTCTTAGAAAGCCTGCCCTTGATTGACCCACAACAGTTACAGTTGGATTACCAACCGCGTCGACATCCGCCACCACCCCAGCCACCGCCAAACCCACGGTTGACGTAAACTGGTCGATAGACAGGCCGGTATACAGGACGGTACCCGCCGCCGACAAAGCCGCGGTTGAATCCGCCGCCGAAGCCACGATTGAAGCCGCGATTAAAACCAACGCCTCTGCTGTAGCTGACTCCGAAGTTACGGCCGCCTACGCCGATGGAGTAGCCGCGGCCGCCGCCCCAGCCCCATTGTGCGTTTGCGGTTTCGCTTGTTCCGACAGTAGTCGCAACGGTCAACACTACGAGTGCTAGAAATCTTTTCATGGGAGGTTCCCTGAGAGTGAGGAGAAAAGGATTGGGGATGGTGCAGCCCCGTCAAAAACATGCACTCATCCCCAGTCGGTCTGTCCGACGGGTTGGAAAAGAGCATAGGCCGCTCCCGCCAAACTGTCTGCACCAAAATTGTGACGTAAACTGTTTAGTCACAATGGTTTATGGATTGCAAAGTTTCTTATTTTACCCATATTTACAGCGATTTACGTCGCGTGCGTGACACAAAGCGCCCTGCTTCAGCGACACTTCTTGTTCGAATCGCAACTACTGCCGGTCTGAGGCCTCTCGGCAGGACCTGCTTGTTCCTTCAGCGTGAAATACAGCCCAAACAACCTATGTTTCCGGCGGCTATTTTGGAGGTAGTGAAAACAACGCGGGAGCCTTAAGTCCATCTGGAGGAGATGCGTTGGATAGCTCTAGTCTTCCGGGCCAAGGCTTCCGACCACAGCGAAATGCAATTCAGCGGGATGAAAGACTCATGCGTCGAACACGGTTCATGGCGACAGCCATCGTAATTGCTTCCACATCTTGCCTAACTGGTTGCTCAGAATCGGCGACACAGACGCGAATTAAATCTCCGATTGAACTGATGCATTCAGCCGCCTTCGGTGGTGGCCTGACAAAGTCGGAATACACAGGTTCCGACCACGCACGCGACTGGGCGATGGCCAGGGAAGCAGAAGCTGTCGCGAAGCAGTCACAGCAATTTGCAGCTTCAATGGCAGCTGAGTATCAGCAGCAGGCCGCTGCCGCAAATCGGTTCAATCAAGCAGCGCCACAATCGCGTTAGAGCCATTTGCTTGCGCGAGTTCGACCAGTGTCTGACCACCGGGTGAGACAAAGTCCCGATTCGCCCCGAGTTCCAGCAGAGTTTGAACTGCCTCCAGCTTTCCATCTCGAACAGCTCTCGCCAACGGAGTATCTGCTCGCGCTTCGGCGTCAGGGACGTTTGTTCGCAAGGAACCGTACGTCACGTTTAGCGACGATTGGTCTGCTTCGAGAACGCGCCTTATTGCACTTGGTTGACCAGATAGGATCGCGTCGAAGATGTCGATGTCGCACGCGGAGAGAAACTGAACGAAGTCTTCTCGGTTCTTCCGATACGTAGCCCACTGCATTGGCGTAGCGTGATGCGAACCATCCTGGCGTCGCGGATTGCATCCAAGCTCGACAAGCAGCTTTACCATATGCAGATCACCACCCCATGTTGCTGAATGCAGCGGCGTGTGGTTCCTTTCGAGATCGATACCAAGTCGCACAAGCAAACGCACCGTCTCGTACTTGCTCGTGTCGACAGGCCTGCTGATAAGTTCCGGAACGCTTGTTTGCGTGTCGGCCAGCAGAGTTGGATCTTCCTCAAGCATTCTTACGGCAGCGGGTTCGTTGTTGGTAAGACACGCTGCAGCAAACGCTGTCGTTCGGTCCAGCGCACAGCGTTCAGCACCGCGCGAAACAAGATATTCGGCAAGCTCTTTGTCTCCCGCTAACAATGCTTGTTCGTAGAACGGCCGACCATCCAGTGGCGTAGTCAGATCAGCCCCGCCCTCAACACATAACCGCGCCCGGTCTACGAAGCCCGCGCCAATTGCGTGCTGCAGTTGGTATTGCAGAGTTTGTTTCTGATTGGGGATTAGATTGCCGTCTTCTTCGAGCAACCAATTGCTGCATGAATCGGGCCCAAGCCCGAACTCAAGTAACAGCTCTAAGCAGCTGCTTCCTGGTGTAAACATGCGGTTGTATAAAGCCTGACTGTCGTTGGCGTCAGCTCCGCGTTCTAGCAGCAACCGCGCCAATGCCAGGCATTCAGGGTGTTCAGGGCAGTTTCCCGGTCCGTGTTCTCCTTCGCCGAATACGCCGGTCAGAGCCGTAAATCGATACTGTCCGCCCCACATGTAGTAAGCATTGGCGTTCGCTCCATTATCAAGAAGGAACTCGGCCACCGCCAAGGTAGAGCAACCCGGTACTTGCAACCGCGAGTAGCACGCATACATCAGCGGTTCCCAATCAAAGAAGCCGCCGGATTGATTGACAATAGTCGGATCCGCATCGATCAGGTTCTTCACTGTTTCCAAATCACCAACGCAGCATGCTTTCCAAATGGAGAC
>JBGCDN010000627.1:0-2832 GCA_045105495.1 Planctomycetaceae bacterium | reverse complement strand
CGCTGGACTCGCTCCGCTTGGGCAGGCGTTCACGCATATTCCAACGAATCTACTGCCTTCGTTTTACGAGAAGATCAATGCTGGCTCTGCTGTCGTGATCGGGCCGGGCGAACGGCTTGCTGACACGGATGCGCTTTTGGGCAAGCTGCTCGAGCAAGCCGGAGCCACCAGTTATCTCGCACTTCCGTTGGTGGATGGAGCAAAGTGCTGGGGTTATCTCGGTCTGGTAGCCGAAGGCGAAGACTCGAAAGTCTGGGACGAGGATGTCGTCGAGTTGCTGCGCCTCGTTGGTCAGGTGTTTGTTAACCGAATTGATTATGCCGATTCCGTGCGGGAACGGATCACTGCTGAGATGCGTTGGCGGCGAACAGCGGACTCATCGTTCGACTTGATCTTGATATTGGATCTGCAGTCCCGAGTGATTGACGCCACATCACACATTAGCGAGTTAGAAGTCACCTGCTTTCTTGGTGAGCATGTTTCCGTCGTTACACAGGGGCCATCGTTTCGCCGTTTGAGAACTACTATCTCCGATGTGATCGCTGCAGAAGACTTTGACGGTTCCCCTCGCGATGTTGAGATTGAGGCCGTGGGCCCGGACGGCGATATCGTCTGGTATCGCGCGCGGGTGAGTCCGAGATTTAGTTCGGAGAAGATTGAAGGCGTCAACATATTCGCAACGCTTATTCACGAGCAAAAGGAAGCTGCTGAGCGGGTTAGTGAACTCAATCGAGAACTCGAGCAGGCGTCACGTTTGAGCATACTCGGTCAGATGGCGACTGAAATTGCCCATGAATTGAATCAGCCGCTTCAAGTGATTTCGAGCTACGCGGAGGGGCTTCGAATGCGCCTGAAGGCTCTGGGGCATGCTGATCTCGCGGATGTGACCGACCAGATTATTCAGGCGTCTTCAGATGCTGCCCAGACAGTACGGAGTGTTCGGGAGTTTGTGAACAACCAACATGTCGTTGAGGTTCAGCGCGTTGAAATTAGTGACATCGTGAACGGAACGCTGGCTCTGGCGGATTCGATTGTTCGCGAGAACGATGTTTTGATCGATGCGGTTGTGCCTGAAGCGCTCCCGGCGGTTCGGGTAAACCCAGCTCAATTCAACCACGTTCTTTTGAATCTTATAGTGAATGGCATTGAAGCCACCGCCAGTGAGCAGCCTGCTGACCGAATTCAGATTCATATCGAGTGCAGGTACCACGAAGATGACCAACAGGTCGCAATAACGGTTAGCGATAATGGTCCGGGAGTGCCTCCGAATAAACGCGAGGCTATCTTCAAGCGATATGTGACGACAAAGAGAACCGGACTAGGCGTTGGTCTGGCATCCAGTCGCGATGTGGTCCAGCGATATGGCGGTCAGCTTTGCCTGCTTGAGGACCACCCAAATCAAACGGGTGCTCGCTTTCGGTTCACAATTCCACTGGGTGACGAAGATATCGAGTCGGCTACACCGCGTGTGTAGCCGACTGACTTCTTGGTCGCTGCGCTACTCTGGTGGCGCTTGACTGGCCATTTCTTCCAACCACTTCTGTTGTCGGGCAGGCATTTCTTCGTCTGGGATGTCTTCAATATGGGTTGCGATTGACCACTGGTAGCCGAATGGATCCAGTACCTTGCCCATGCGGTCGCCCCAGAACATATCGCCAATTGGGAACTTAACTTCGCATCCCGCTGCGACAGCCTGTGCGAATACTTCGTCGACGTTCTCGCAGTAGAACATCATGCTGATTGGGGAGTTGCCGAGTGTCTTCGCAGAGACCATTTCCCATTGTGGGTTCTCGTCGGACAGCATGACTGTTCCGCCAAGAATCTTGACTTCGGCATGCATGGTTCCCTGCCCTCCTGGGCCGGGCATATGCATTAGCTGCTGTGCTCCGAAAGCCTTTTCGTAGAAGGCCATCGCTTCTTTGGCGTCGGGTACGATGAGGTAGGGGATGATGCCGCTAAGGCCATCTGGAACCGGTGAAACCATTATTGCGTGTCTCCTGATGCATAGGGGTTTTCGCCCGAAGCTGCTGTGATGACCTTACCGCTGGGTGCGTCTGGTCCCGACAATCGAATCCCCAGCAGAGTCATTGGGGCGAGTAGAATTAGGAATGCGAGGTTGTACCAGACCGGCAACTTGTCCCACGCGGAGAGTTGAACCGGTATCCCCGTTGCCAATAGGCATACTGCCAGGATAACACCGTGCTTCAAATGCTTACCGTCGGCCAGTAGGCCAGCGACGTAACCAGCCATGACCGACGCCAGCACACTGATCGCTAGAAATAGCACCAGCGCTGGCACGTCTGACGTGAAGCCCTCGGCGTCATAGACACCTGTTCGAAGTCGGCGGATGACTTCCGCCCCGCCAAGGAAAGCAACGGTCCATGTGATGTAGCCCGCGACGACTGAGAGAATACTTTTGGCCAAGGCTGTTACTCCGGAAGGTGAGTTGTCGGCAACCTATTCAGTGCGGTCTCTCGGGTGGACTACCGGATTTCAATGAAACGATTGCTGCACGAATTCGTTTTCGAGAGGCCACATCATAGCTTGTTGCCTGAGTCTTCTCCCATCCTTCGAGGTCTGGGATGAAACGTTTTGCGGGTTCGCCGAAGTGCGCCAGTGTTTCGCTGATCTCTACTATGGGGAGGCCATTGGCTTCGATGTTGAGGAGAGAGCCAACCGCTTCCACGGTCTGATCACCAACGCCTTCAAGTCGTCCAAGCCCATCAAGTGCCGGCCACCACAGCGCGAATAGCCGCAGTTTATCATCAAATACGGGTCTTGTTTCAACGAGAAAACGACGAAGAAAGATCTCCGCGCGGCGTTGACTCGAAC
>JBGCDN010000626.1:0-11125 GCA_045105495.1 Planctomycetaceae bacterium | reverse complement strand
TGAGCGACCAAATTGAGCTGTGGGGTTTCCGGCAATCTGACATGGAAGAGAAAACACAGTGCCGCATAATCGCGCCTTCCGCGCGGAGTCTGGTGAGGGACGTGATCTCCGTGATGGTCCATAGCCCATCAACGTTCGGTTTACGAAAACCGCTGATGCCAGTCGGTGCCCAAGCGTTGTTGCTGATCTGAAGCTCCGGCATCGGCACTTCGTCTCTCCAATTTGCCATACGCTGGCGCAGCCAGTTCAGCTTGCGACCTGCGATATCAAGCTTTGGCTGCAAAGGGCGGTTGACGCCAAGCAGGCCGTAAGCTTCGGAACCCTTCATGAATTTCTGCCGATACAGGAACTCAACGATTTCCCCCGCTTCGGTGATGCCAACTTCTTCTCGAACAAGGAAGCTGATGACTCGGTTCCAAAACTCTTCGTCTGGAAGTTCTTGCCTTAGCCGTGTTCCCGCAATGGCTCTCGCAAATTCCTTCCCAGCCCCTAGCGATCGCGCCTTTGCCCAGCGCAAGGCTTGTCTGACAGTGACGTCTGCCGGGGCACACATGAAGTGTGGAACCATTGGCTTCGTGCAGCGATACCCGCATTTTCGAATGCTCAGCCCTTTCGCAAGATGGAAGAACGTACGCCGTTCCACAGGACAATCACGAAGCCAGATACGAGGCATGAACGCGGGCAATTCGTATTGGACAAACAGGTGCCTGACCAACGAATCGAATTGAACATCTCGACTGCCGTTTGGTGGTCGCCACGTTTCAACAGGACGGCACCATTGCCGCTTATGTTCAATCAGACGATTAATCGCATCGAGCATAGCCGATGGACTTTCTGAGTGCGGTATACGGGTTGGCTTGAGCAATGAAGACTTCGCACGGATAACGCCGAGGCTGACTTCAAACCGCATTGGGCGAAACAAGTTCGCTCCAGCAAACATCGCGCTGATCTGTTGATCAACGTCGAGTCGCCGAAAATTGCTTGCAGACATAGAAAACGTTCCTGCTGATCAAACAAAGAAAACTTCTGCGAAACACAAACCAGCCAACCCCAAGTTCCGCGCAGCGCGGTGGGTTGCTGGTGTTCTCAAGCAGGTTTTCGATCAGCGAAACAGGAACATTCTTGGTGTCAGCATTCTGAGAAGAAGTGTAGTGCTTTGGAGTGACACAAATGCAGCCAGAAGGTTCGGTAAGGGCGACTGTGCAATCACTGGCCACAGCGCAATGATGGCGTCAACAACGCGAGGCCCGTTGGACACGCGGTTCAACGAGCGACTCACAGACCCTAAATAGAAAAGAGCCACGGCTTAGGCCGTGGCTCTTTGAAGTTTGTCGAAAATTCAAGTCGTGGCGAGGAGTTTCACAGGACAACTATTCCCGCGTCGCTGCCGCACACGGCACGCTACTTATAGTGACCCTAGAAGCATTTCCAGGTCTGTTGCGGCGAACACGCTGTCAGAGTACCGCTGTAGCTTTTGTTGACGATACGATTCCCAATCGGCCTGAGTGAAGCTTCCTTCTTCGACTCCGGACTCCTGAGCGGCGTGTGCAACCGCTTTGGCTGGGTTAATCCGAGTGATTCGACCGCGTCGCATTTCCTGCTTGATGGTCTTGAAGCGTCGAACCTCTTTCTGCTTCGTCGTCAGACTGTCAGCCGATCGGCCACGAGAGCCGTCAGTCTCCACGTCCAGCGTCCAGCTATTCAAAGTACCGCCGTCTTCAGCAACGTTGTCTCGAACAACCAAAGTCCAGACACCATTCGCATCTTCACCGTCAAAGGCAGACAGTGATTGATGCGGCACAAACGTGCCAGAGAATGGAGCAGAACCATCTGCGATATCAACGCTGGCACTATCATCCAACATGGTATTGTTGAAGCCGTCACCATCACCACCAACGTAGCGAATCATTTGAACTCGCGTGCCCGACGGGCTAACCAGCGTCACAAGCAGGTCTTCGTCCCAGGTGTGATCAATGTCGACGGTCACGTTGATATCACTGATCGAACCATCAACGCCGTTCACTGTTAGTTCTGACTGAACCGTGTTTGCCGCGTCTGCATCGATCTCGACTCGCTCATTGCTGGTGAATGATCCGTTGCCTGAACCACCACCATCGTCGCCACCGCCTCCGGTATCGTTGTCACCGTCGGTTTCCATGCTGAGCGTCCAGCTATTGAGCCGGCCGCCATCGTCAGAGAACCGATCGCGAATTCGCAGCTTCCATTCACCGTTCGGATCGACCCCGTCGAATTTCGACAGTTTGCCCATGGCTTTGTATGTTCCATCGAACGGTGCGTCGGCATTCTTGATGGACGAACTGGCTTCGTCGTCCAGAACTGTGCCGGAGAAGTTCTCTCCATCACCACCGACAGCTTTGAAAAGCCTTAGCTTGGTTCCGTCTGGTGCAATCAGATGCACAACCAAGTCGGACGTGTAGGTGTGGTCGATATCCAGTTTGACATTGAGATCAGTAATGCCTCCGTCGACACCAGAAACATCGAGACGTGAGAAGAGAGTCTGCGGTCGATCTTCACGAATGTTCTTGCCCTGGTCCTGAGTGAACTCAAGGCGACCATCGTCTCCACCGTTATCGCCACCGCCGTCGTCTCCGCCACCATCATCTCCTCCACCGTCGTCGCCGCCCCCACCGCTATCACCAACGATGCCATCAATCCAGCTCGCAAACGTGTCGACGCGAGTGTCGAACGAGAAGTCGCCAAGGTCATGTGCGTCGCCAGTTCCACCAGACGTTACACCAGCGATAAACAGATCACCGCCGACGGTTAGAAACGCGGGACCTCCTGAATCGCCAGGTGCCGTGTTGCTTTCGTTGTGACTGTCGAAGTCCCAGCTTACGTGCAGATTGGTAACTTCATCGATTTCGGTTTCGCCAACTCGCTTGTTCCCGAAGTCATTGAGAGAACCACCCTGGCTGGTTCCGCCTTCACCAAATCCGACGAGTGTCAGCAACTGGCCGACTTCGGGAGTGTCGCGGAAAATTTCCATCGGCGTGATGCCGGTGACCGGACGATCCAGTTCCATGATGGAGATGTCGTAGCCGACGTCGAACCGGTTTGGGTTGTAATCCGGATGGTCGATAATGTCGCTGGTTCGATATGTCTCTCCGCCGACATCGAAGGTTCCGCGTCGATCACCAACGCCTTCGGTACAGTGTGCTGCTGTCAGCACGTGGGTTGGCGAGATGAGTGTTCCTGTACACCCATTGTTGACGATTCCCACTGCTTCGTACGCACTGGTTTCGTTACCATTCACGATTCGTGCGGTGACTTCGGACGAACTTCCCTGCTGGATGTCAGTTGACGCCGCCGAAAGCAGCACCTTCGTTTCCAGCAACTCAGCAGACTGGACTCGTGGACTTGTCGCTCGACGTTTGCGGGCGACTCGGCGAGACAATTTTGACTTCAGCATGTTAACCCCTTGTGTTTTCTCTTGTCGCAGATGTGCTGTGTGTGACTTTGGGAGAGTTCCCGGCATGAAAATGTGTGGCGAATTGCCATGCACAAGGCGTTACGGGGTACGGTTGAGAACCTTGCACGCTTTTGTTGAGAATTTTCGAATCGATTTTTCTCCTAAGATTTCGCCTGACACATACCTGTAGCTTGCCGTTTAAGGTTCGGCATGACCTGTCCGCAAAAAACGCATGAATACGCACCAACAACAACCTGCCGCGTTGACAACACACACCAGTGCGACGCTGTTGTTGCGTTTGCAGGACATTGAAGACCACGACGCCTGGACTGCATTTGTCGAAACCTATGCTCCGGTTGTTTTTTCGTGGTGCCGACGATTTCGACTGCAAGACTCCGACGCGGCTGACGTAACGCAGGATGTTCTGGTCAAACTGATGCGAAGCATGCAGGAGTTTCGATACGAACCTGGCAAAGGGCGCTTTCGCGGTTGGCTGAAAACCGTCACGGCGAACACGATTCGAGATCTTTCTCGAAGTTTCGAACAGCGGACGCGAGCAACGGGAAGCAAAGACACACAAGCTCTGCTGAATTCACTTCAGGCACCCAATGCAATCGACGCTCTCGTCACCGACCTCGAAGCGCGGCATCAGCGGGAGCTATTGGAGCAAGCAGCGACCGCAGTCCAACCCAGAGTCAAACAGCATACGTGGGAAGCGTGGAAGCGAACATCGATGGAACGGGTTCCGGCTTCCGAAGTTGCATCTCAATTGGGAATTGCCATCGGAGATGTGTACGTCGCCCGTTCTCGAATCAACAAGATGCTGACCGAAGAAGTGCAGAAGCTTCAGCAGGCAGACAACTAAAGTGCCACGATGGATCAGACTCAGTGCCCCACTGACGAACGGCTCACCGACTTCCTAAATGGAACGCTGTCGGAAACCGAATCGAACGACATCAATACCCATCTGACAGCCTGCATCCAATGCCAGGCGAAATTGGATGCGCAAACGGAATCGCACCTCGTTACGGGGTTCAATTTTGATGAACCCGCAAGCGACCCGGCTGTGTCGGCTCTTGTTTCGCGGTTGTCGGTACTGAGCCCGTCGATCATGACCGACGACGCATCCGTTACGTCGTCCGCAATTCGCTTTCCCGGAGAACCCACCGACGACGCGCCGCTTGGGGAACTGGGTGCTTACAAAATCAAAGAGCAAATCGGGGATGGTTCCAGCGGACTGCTGTATCGAGCCGTCGATCCTCGCATCGATCGAGAAGTGGCGATTAAAGTTCTTCGATCAGAACTTGCCAGTCAGGACGAATCACGTCAAAGACTGAATCGGGAAGCTCGAGCTGTCGCTGGTTTGGTTCATCCCAATGTCGTGCAACTACATGAGTTCGGAAACGCAGCAGGGTTTCCTCCCTATCTCGTCATGGAGATGGTTCAGGGAGAATCGCTCAGCGAACGCATTAAGCGAGGCGAACCGTTTAGTGCTCGCGAAGCCATTGAGATTGTCGTCCCCATCGCCCGCGCACTGGCGACGGCCCATGATCAGAACCTGATTCATCGTGACGTGAAGCCTTCGAATATCTTGCTGGACGAGAACGGCAAGCCGAAGATCACCGACTTTGGTCTCGCACTGTTGGATGACGGTAACACAGAACTCACCCGGCAGGGCTCGCTGGCAGGCACACCTGCGTTCATTAGCCCGGAACAGATTCTTGACCCACATCATGTGGATGGTCGTAGCGACACCTACAGCCTTGGCGTCGTCCTGTATCAAATGCTCACGGGCGAACTGCCGTTCAAAGGTGTGGTCCGAATGACGCTACTGGCCGTCATGCACAAAGAACCGCCGCCGCCGCGTCAGTTCAACGACGAGATTCCACGCGACATCGAGACGATTGCTCTGAAGGCAATGTCGAAAGATCCGGCCAAGCGATACCAGACTGCCAGCGACTTCGCAGACGACCTTGAAGACTGGCGCGATGGCAAGCCAATTACGGCGAGGCCAGTTGGTCGTATCGAGCGGCTTGTTCGTTGGTGTAAACGTAACCCGGGCATCGCCAGCCTGTCCGCCGCCGTTGCATGTTTGCTTCTGACGGTCACAGTTGGTTCCGTCATCGCCTCCATCAACCTCGCCTCCGCCCGCAGCGAAGCCCAGGATGCCGCGCGCATCGCGAAGAACCAGCGAGATCAAGCGTTCTCGACGCTAAACCGTCTGGTCTACGAAGTGAACGAACAGTTTGAAGACGACACCACGAGTGTCGATGAGATTCAGCAAACGGTTCTCGACATGTGCGTGCGGGGCCTGAGCGATATTGCGAACCAGGCTGACGGCGAAGGCCTAACCGACGTCAGCACGGCCGCTGCTCATCTGAGATTGGGGATGGTCCTGTCACGACTTTCGCGCTACGACGAAGCGGACGAGCATCTCGACAAAGGCGATGAAATTTTGACGAGCCTCGGCGGAGAGAAATCAGACGACTGGCAGGTTGTTGGGCACATGATTGAAGCTCTCGGCTTTCGCAGTACCCACGCCCTCTACCAGGAGGATTTTGGGCAATCGACCAAGCAGCTCGAAGAAGCGGTCGCCTTGGCAAAAAGAGCGTTCGACCGGTGGCCGGACAACTATCAGATTCACTTGGCTATAGCGATGTCTCAGTCGAACCTTGCCGATCGAAACTACACGCTAGACCTTGACGGAACGGTCGAACTTGCGGAATCGGCGTTGGCAACGTGGCAGGAATTAGAGCAGGCTTACCCCGACGACCAGTTGATTGGTCGAGAAATGACCAACACCATCGACACACTGGCGGTGTCCTACTTCGACGCTGAAGAAACGGATAAGGCAATCAAGCTTTACGACCGCCTCATCAACCGTTGCGACGCCGCTCTGGCGACCGATCCGGAGGCACCTGATTACGCCGACTGGTTGATATTAGCTCATCATGTCCTGGCTGACATTCAGAAGGAACAGGGCGAGAAACAGAAGGCGATCGACCATCTGGTTCTCGCCATGGAAGCGGAAGACAAGTTCGAACACTGGGTTGACTTTGAAGTCATCCAATCTATCCAACGCGACTTGGATGAACTCCGCGACGAAGACCGTTGAGATTGGCTGGGGAAGCGTTGTTACGCAAGAAAATATCTCAGACCGTGATACATGAGAAGCAAATTGCGATGAAGCGAGAGCTCAAACGCGGCGTCTATATCGAACTGTTGTGCCTGGCGTTTCTAATCGGGCTCAACGTGTGGTTGCTGTTCAGCATGGGTTCGCTTTCAGAACTCAAACCAGACCCCAAGCCCGGCGCTCTGGTTCTCATCGCAGGAATTGGCGGAATGATGCTGGCGGTTCTCGGCGTCCATGAACTTGGACACTTGATTGTGGGGCTGGCCCAAGGTCTTGAGCTGACAATCTTCGTTGTTGGTCCGTTGGGAATCAGAAAAGAAGACGGCAAGACCAAGGTCTATCTGAACACGAATCTTATGCTGGCCGGTGGCATTGCCGGAACAGCACCGGTCGATGACAGTCCGGCGAATGAAGACCGATTCCGTCGTGTCGTAATTGCCGGACCAATGATGTCGCTTGTGTTCTCAGCGATCTGCCTGTCACTGGCATGGCGAGTCCCGAACAGTGCTACATTCCCAACGGGGTTCTTCCTTGGAGCCGGTGGCATTCTTTCAATCGTCATCTTTTTCGCGACAACAATCCCGTCGAAAACGGGCGTCTTCTTTACCGATCGAAAACGGTATCAGCGGCTCATGTTTCCTGGCAAAGCGAAGAACGTCGAACTAGCAACACTGCGAATCATGGGCAGCTACCAGCAACACGACTCCTATCGCCATGTTGCAGTTTCAGACATCGAGGAACTGATATCGGCAGACGAACCAATCAATCGGTTCCTTGGCTACTTCAACATGGTTTGCTACCAGGCCGAAGCAGATAACCAAGTCGACCCGCAGGTGGAGGCCAACTACGTGGAGGCTGGCAAAGACGTGAACCAAACCTTGGTGAAGGCTTACGACGACGAACTTGCGAAACACAAGGCCAAGTTCCTGAAGCAGTGACAAACGCCGCTGAAACCGAACGCTGTCCGCATCGGCATGCCTTCCCCTGACGAATGGCAGGGCTCAGAGAGTGCGAGCGAATCGCAACAAATTCGAGTTTTCATGTAACAGATCAGTTTCAGCTCGTTCCTGAATGCAACCTCACCCGTTCTTTCAGGAAAGAATCATGAAGACTCCCATCATCGTTGCCGCAGTACTTTTCGTTTGCGCCGGACATTGTGGAACCAGCTCGGCTCAGTCGATTTCATTGAACCTTGCCGACTACTTTCACGACTACGAACTGTATCTGGCTGATCCCGACACGACGAACTGGTATATCATCTGGGACATGGACGACGGTTCAACGTTGGAGGAGGGGCCGTTTGCGGCTCGAGAAGGTGCAGAGGATCGGCTGCTGTTCTACTTCCTGGGTGGATGGGAACGCGGCCCGTCGGCCGATATCCAAGAGCTCACAAAACCACCGACTTGGGAATACTTCGGCACATTTGACACCTACGGTGAAGCAAGCCAGATGGCTAGCTATTTCAGGCTGCTCGGATTACGAACCGAGATCGACGGCGTATTTGATCACGGGAAACAAATTCAGTTCGCGAACTCGAACCAACTCTCGAGCAATATTGAAATGAGCTTGGACAAAGTGACATACAACACGCGGCTCCCCTGATTCCAAGCCAGTCATTGAAGCGATACGCATAGCCAAAGTCGCCATCACGCTCCGCGTGACCACCGGCGCTTTGGGATTAAGCGGTGAATAGCCCTCGGCCATTCGGATATGGCCGAGGGTACTGCCAGTTCCTTGGCTTGTTTTGTTTCTTCGGCAGTTGGCTCTGACGTGCTACGTCACGACGGACCATGACGACTACTTTCCGGTCACGATCGGGTTCTTCAGATCGTTGCTCCATCCGATCCAACCGTCGCTGTAAAGCGAGCACTTCTGCAGGCCCATCACCTCAGCGAACGTCATGACTTCGGCCGCACGCCAACCGCCACCGCACATGAAGCTCAGGTGAGTGTCGGTATCGATTCCCGACGCTTTCCAAAATTCGCGGACCTCATTTGGATTCCGCATCGTGTTGTCAATGTTTCGATATGCGGCTAGTGAATCTGGCCCTCGATGAGCGTCCTGGCCATAGATGGGACCTGGGATGCGACCTTTCCGCAGGTGATACTTGTAGCCCGATGTTTCTCCGGTGAATTCCGCCCACGTACGAGTGTCGACTAGCGTGAATTGCTTCGGTTCCTGCAGCCCTTTGCGAACACGATCGATGGTGTCGATCAAATGTGGCTGTCCTGGAATTTGGGTTCCAAACGAATCCGACTTTGGTGGCGGCGTACTTTTCGTCTCCACGGGATACCCTGCAGTTCTCCACGCAGCCAGACCACCATTGAGAACCCGAACGTCCGCGACACCCATGTAACGCAGCACAACAGCCAGCCGGAATGACGCCATCGGTTTTAGGCCAGAAACGATGACGGTATCGTCGGACTGAAAACCGTACCGCTTCGCAAAACCTGCGAGCACAGTCGCGTCGCCAAGGTACCATTTCGGTGGCGGTTCAAAGTGGTCTGTATTCACGTGGAAGCTACCCGGCACATGACCCTTCGAGTACGAACCTGCTTCGTTTCCCCAACTGGCTTCCACAAACTTGATTCGCTTTGCACTCTCAAAAGTCTCAGGGCGATCACCATCCTGAAGTTTCTTCACAATCACTGGCGGCACAATGAGATGAAACTTCTCAAACCGCACCAATTTCGCTTCGGGATCGCGGGCCCATTTGTTGAAGTCGAAAAGATAAAGGTGTTTGAAACCACGCTCACCCAGATACGCCGCTACACGCTCTCGATCAAACGACTTCGCGGCGTACAGCACGATGTTCCGCTGCGGTTCAATTCCCTTTGCCTGAAGTGCAGCCTTCAGTAGCGTGTTCTTTTCCTTCCGCGTGCTGTCCAACCAGCTTGAGGGGAAGTCGACCGCTCCGGGCAAATGTCCGCCGCGGTTCACATTATCCAGCGTCCAGCCGTTGAACGCGTCACTGCTTCGTGTATCGACGAGAACCCAATTTGGATCGCCGATAACCTTCGAGACATCGTCTACAGACAACTCAGGCAAATCATCGACCGCCGAGTGACCAAGGGCCATGCCGCTGCTGGCGACGACGACAAGCAAGGCCTGCAGAAACAATTCACGGTATTGCATTTTAGTCAGCTACCACACGAAGCGTTGTTCGAAGAGAAACCTCTTGAGCATGTTTGGAGGACCTACTTGAGTTCAGTGACCCATCGGCCGTTTTGAAAGCGATACGGAATCTTCGTCGCGCCACGTTCACCGGTTCCCTGCATGCGGCCATTGCCTGTCAGTTCGCCGCTTGGAAACACGAACCAGAGGAAGTACTCGCCGTCAGCTTTCACAGGTTCGGTCACCTCGACTTCGAATTGGCCGTCAGTCTCAATTCGCGAAACGTAGTGACGTACCCAGTAGGTGCCGGGAAGCTTTTTGCTGTGGTCAGCAACAATCGCAAACACAGGCTTTAAGTTACTTTGAACTCGCCCTGAAACGGAAACAGTCCCCGACTTAGCATCCGTCGAGATTTGCCCTTCAGACAAGCGAACCTGCGGAACACGTCGCCGTTCAAACCTGCGACCTCGCAATACGGGATGGGCGACCAACATGGCTGCGGCAGCCTGACTCAAGTAGCCGTCTTTGACGAATCGACCCGTAACCCGGCGAAAGTTCGCGTGCGTCGGTCCCATCAGAGTGTTTCCGTACTTCAATCCATAACGTGGCCCAATGTGCGGCAATCGAAACGCATGCCCCAGTTCATGGATCATGCCCTTCAACGCCATCTCGCGGTGCAGCGGAGTTCCAACCGGCGTCCCGGCCTTCAAGTGCACAACCCGCGAGTCGTAGTTTGCGACTGCCCACCCGCCATACTTCGGCGACTGACCACCACGGAAGCCTTCAAACCGAACGGGCGACGGTCCTTTGTACCCCAACACCCACCAGATGTGTGATTTTGGCTCCAGCTTGTAGCCGTCAATCACCCGATCGATCGCTTCTTTGTGAACACTGGCATCCGTGTATTGAGCCGGTGGCTTTTCGCCAAAGACACCGAATACATCAACGTCCCCGTTCGCCTTGCGGCGGAACAAAGTCTTCACAGCGGCAGAGTACTCCCATCGCTTGAGTCCATCCAATAGGAACCGATCTGTGTAGTCGGCCAATCGATTCACGCCACGCTGATAGTCCGTTGGTGGCTGGATCCCTTTTGGACAGAATAAAATGACTGCCACCTTGATCGGATTCTCGGTTGCTTTCGGCCACCGAATGCGTTCCTTGCCGGGAGCAGTTCTTTCGGTCTGGTTGGCCGCGAAAACACTCGATGAAATCAAACAGGCAACAAGCATTGAGAAGAAACGACGTTGCACGTGGGACCTCCAATGGCTGGCAGACGAATTCGGCTACGCCCAGTTTGTCGGTTGCTTCGAAGAATGCCAAGGAGGAGCTTCGTCGCATGGACAGGATGCCTCTACTTCAACGCTTCCAGCCGCTTGGCGATTTCAGACAGTTCTTTTCGAACCAGCTTCTGTGATTCTGACGTACTGCTGTTTTTACGACGGCTGCGA
>JBGCDN010000625.1:0-8865 GCA_045105495.1 Planctomycetaceae bacterium | reverse complement strand
TTCTCTTCCAACCGCTTTTGCGCCAAAGAGTTCCGGGACGATTGAGATGCCGTCGATGTCGGCTGGCGGTTTCGCACCGGTGATTTCGGCAACGGTTGGCAATACGTCGGGGAAGTACCAAAGGTGTTCGCTGACCTCGCCCTCAGCGATTCGTCCTGGCCATTTGGCAATCACAGGAATTCGCAAGCCACCTTCGTAAAGTGTTCCCTTGCGGCCTCGAAACTCGACGCCCGTCTCGGGATGCTTATTGGCGCCGAAGAAGCCTCGCTTGTGTTCTTTGGTCACGAAGTAGTCGTTGCCGCCATTATCTCCGCAGAACACAACCAGTGTGTTCTGCGACAGGCTAAGTTCGTCCAGCAACTTAAATACTTCACCGACTTGCCGGTCGACCATGGTGACCATCGCAGCGTATCGCTTGGCTGGTTCAGGCCAGTCTTTGTCTTTGTAGATGGCCCATGCCGGATCGCTATCGGGGATGTCGAACAAGCCGTGCGGAGGCGTGATCGGCATGTAGCAGAAGAACGGATTGTCTTTGTTGGCTCGAATGAATTTCATCGCATGATCGACGATGACGTAGTGCGAATAGGTGTCGCCCGTGCTGAGCCCCTTGTTGCCCTCTAGAGGAAGTTCTTCACTGTTCCGGAGGATGTACTTTGGGTAGTAGCTGTGAGCGTGGACCTGGTCGTAGTAGCCGACGAATTCGTCGAAGCCATGTTGTTCTGGAACACCCGTTGAACCACGCCCGCCGCATCCCCACTTCCCAAATCCGCCCGTCGCGTAACCATGCTTCTTCAGCATACTTGCGATCGTCTGTTCTTCGGCTCGAAGAGGAGTTCCGCCGCCGTTGACTCGAACAGAAGTATGACCACTGTGCTTACCCGTCATCAAAACACACCGAGTCGGCGCGCAGACGGCGGAACCGGCGAGGCCCTGAGTGAACCGCATACCGGTTGCGGCCATGCGATCGATGTTGGGCGTCCTGATGTGCGGGTTGCCCATGCAGGATAGTTCGTAGTAACCGAGTTCATCGGCCATGATGTATACGATGTTCGGTTTGTCTGCGGCCAGCGATGGGCTGATCAGTAGCGTTAGTAGAATGGTCAAGCGAAAGTGCATTTGGTGACTCACGAAGAATGGGATCGCTATGATATCACGGTTGGTACTGCGAATCGCGGTCGAAGATCGGTCTGGCTGCAAATTGAGGACGCCAAAACGACACATGTACAAGACGGAATAGCGAGACATGATGCGGAATCACAACACGGCTCGACTGGTGGCGGTTCTTCTTTGCTGCCTGGGGTGCGTCTCTTCGGCGGCTGCTCAGGATTGGGTGTCGAAGAAGAGTCAGTGGAAGGGTTTTGAAAGGCTGCACTTCAAGATCGACGGGAAGGATGCGTGGTTGACGGTTCCGAAAACGGTCATGTCGGGGCGGCCATGGATATGGCGAGCGCGATTTCCTGGTTACCACTCTGAAGCAGATGAGAAGCTACTGGGTGAAGGCTTTCATGTTGGCTACGTCGATATTGCTGGTTTGTTCGGGAGTCTAAAGGCGATCGAACGAGCAGATCGGTTCTATCAATTCGTGACGCAAAAGGCGGGCTTGGCAAAGAAGGTGGCGTTGGAGGGTGTGAGCCGCGGTGGGTTGCTGGTTTACAACTGGGCGGCAAAGCATCCGAACCTGGTCGCGTGCATTTATTGCGACACGCCGGTCTGCGATTTCAAGAGTTGGCCTGCCGGGCAAGGCAGCGGTATTGGTCACGCTGCAAGTTGGAAGCAATGCCTCGCGGCTTACAAGTTGGATGAGAAAGCCGCGCTCGCGTATGCGAAGAACCCCATCGATCATGCCGCAGTATTTGCGAAAGCCAAAATACCACTTATGACGATTGTTTCAGACAACGATCGCGTCGTCCCGCCTGATGAGAACACGTTTGTACTTGAAACGCGTCTACGCGAACTCGGGCATTCCATTGAGATTCTTCGCGTCGCTAAGGGCACGAAGAAATCAAACGGTCACCACTTCACTCATCCCGACCCAATGCGAGTCGTGGCATTCATCAAGAAGCACACGACTCAAAAGGCGAAATAAGCTCGGTCGCAAAACGACGAGCACCACCCAAGCGGCAAACAACCTCACGACACCAGCAGAGTCGTGCAAGATTTTGAACGCTCTGCTACCTCGCTAGGCTGCGTTTGGGACGGCGCTGGCGAGTGGGAGTTTCAGGGTGAAGCACGTTCCCTTGCCGACGGTGCTCTGGACTCGAATTCGGCCGTTGTGTGATTCGATGATGCGACGGCACATGTCGAGACCAATGCCGGTTCCGCCCTGTCCGTTCTCGTCTGCGGTTTTTGTCGTGAAGAACGGGTCGAAGATCTTTTGAAGCTGGTCCTGCGGAATACCACTGCCCGAATCGCGGACCTGAATCTCTCCCCAACCGTCTTCAACATTTCGACCGACGGCCAATGTCAGGCGTCCGCCGGCGTCCATGGCTTGGCGTGCGTTGACAATCAGGTTCATCAGAATCTGCTGAATCTGACTAGCGTTGACCGTGGCGATGACGCCCTCTGTCAGGTTCAGATCGACGCTGATCCGGTGGCCCTGGAGATCCTTCTCGAGTAGGACCATCACGTCTTCGACAAGGACGCGTAGGTCGTTCGGTTCGAACCGATCGCTGCCCCGACGTGCGTAGGAGAGCATGCCAGTCGTGATCTTCGACGCGCGTTGTCCGGCGGCGAGGATCTTGTTGAACGCTTTCTCACGGGTCTCGTCATCAGTCCTGCGCAAACCCATTTTCGCGTAGTTAATTACCGTCGTCAGAATGTTGTTGAACTCGTGGGTAATCGACGATGCGATCGCGCCGACGGAGCCTAGTTTTTGGGCCTGCAACAGCTGCTCGTTGAGCGACTCAATTTGCTGCTGAAGTTCTTCAATCGATGGTTCGACTGCCATTGTGGCTCCGTGTGGGTCGGGGCTGCGGGATGGTGGTGGTTCTTCAGGCTCGCTCTTGAACCACCTGTAGGACTGGTGACGAACGTAGATATCGGAACGAAAATACGGTCCGCTTGATCAAAGGAACGCGTCTCTTTAGTTCGGTGAGAATCCGAGGGCTACAGTGTGCGTGAGGTGACCCTGGTGGTCTTCGCAAGCCCGTCGATGCCGTCAAGTTGTGACGGTTGTATGTGTGGGGTGGAGTGTGACGGGCCGGTTGTCGTTGCTTGGGCTACATCAACTGACGGATAGACCGGATTTGCCGACCTGTCTGAAAAACTCGAAATCTTCGCGCCGCGTTCTGTTGGACGACCTAGGCTTTTCGTATGGCAAGGATTGCCGGTTATTTCCCCCTCAACAATTCAACAAAAGAATCCTTCTGGTCCCGATTGAGGGGTAACCAATGCAAATCTGCACACGCAGGCGCAAGCAAGAATCACAGGATAAGAGGTCCGGAGCAACGCTCGTCGAAATGGCGGTTGTGTTGCCGGTGTTCTTCACGCTTGTCTTCGGCTTCGTCGAATTTGGTCATGTTTTCATGACCGTCCACGTGCTGAACGGTGCCGCGAAGCAGGCTGCCCGTTCGGGTGTTGGCGACAACTCGACAACAGCCAAGGTTAAGGCCAAGGCCAACACCATTCTGAGCAGTCTGCTCGGTTCGACTTCGGACTTCACGGTCGAAGTCCTCGATGGTGCTGTGTTTGATGATCCCAGTGTCGATGCTGCAGCCGTCGACTACAGCGCGCTTCCAGAAGCTGATTTGTCTACGGCTGAACCTCGGCAATTGTTCATCGTGCGGGTCTCTGTTCCGTACGACGACATCGCGATATTGGGGCCGAAGTGGCTTAAGAATCTCAACCTGCGTGGCCAGTCGGTCATGCGACACGAGTAGGTGAAAAGATGAAGCGTCATCAAGGTGCTCAAAAAAATCAGGAACGGCGGGGAGCGGCACTCGTTGAGTTTGCCGTCATCTGCCCAGTCCTTTTGTCACTCTGCATTGGAACGATCGAGATTGGTCGGTCCATGCAGGCTTCCACGATTCTTTACGGAGCAGTCCGTGAGGGCGGCCGGTTGGCCAGCATGGACTTCGCCGACAACGTCGGTGACGGCGAGACGGCAAACGAAAAAGTGATACGTGACATTAGGAACTTCATCACAGCCTCGGGGCTTCCTGGCGACAAAGTGACTGTTGTGATTCGTAAGACGGCAGCAGGTCAAGGCGGCGTGGACTTCGACCTTGAGGATCCGGACAACAATCTGGAGCTGTTCCGAATTACGGTCATTCTCAAGCAAAGTGACATTTCGATCTTTCCGGTTGCCTATATGCACGACAAGAAGCTTCGAGCACGTGGAGTGTTCAGAGCGGCAAGGTCATCTCTGTCGAGCTAATACGGCTTTTCGAGAACACAGCAGACTTACACCAAGACGTACAGCTAAAGATATCCAAATGGGGGGAATGATATGCTGAAACTAATCAAGAAACGGACAGGGGATTCGAAGCGGAAGGGGGCGATTCTCGTCCTTGCCGCCTTCTTCCTCGTCGGCATTCTGACATTCGTCGGTATGTCGGTTGACCTGGGCTTGGTCAATGTGACCAAGACACGAATGCAGACATGTGCGGACGCATGTGCTCTGGCCGCAGCACAAGAAATTGTGGCTGCTATTCAGGATGCAAGTAAGAATCCTGACATTGAAGACCCGCACGCCTACGCTGAAACGCAGGCCGTCGCGATGGCACAAAGTGTAGCTTCGAAGAACAAGTTCCTTGTGACCAAGGCTGACGTTGTGTTCGGGCGACGATCATGGGACGTGAGTTCGCAGTCATTCGAAGTCGACTGGACTGCTTCGCCATACAACGCTGTTAAGGTGACGGTACGACGCGACGATGATCGGACCCACCGCAAGGACGGAAAGCTGAACCTACTGTTCGGACCTGCTTTTGGTCGGAAAGCGGTTTCACTTAAGACTGAGGCAGCCGCCTACGTTGAAGCGCGAGACTTCGTTACGGTTCTCGACTTCTCCGGATCCATGAACTACGACAGTGTTCCGTTCCAAACATCTTTGGATAAGGATGACGTCGAAGACAATCTCGACGATATCTATGACGCCCTGCATGCATCAAACGCGTACTACTCTGATGCTTCGGGCACGAAGAAATTCCCAACCGGTGGTTGGGGTAAGATCAACAGCTACGCTGGAACCTACAAAGTCAGTTCGTCTGCGAACACGATCTATGACTTCCTTGAACTCGGTGGCGAAGAGTCCGATGAGAAGGTCAAGTTCTACGACTACAACAACTACTCGAAGAAGATTCTCGAACTCGGTCCGGGTACCTACAACCTGAATAATCTCTCTGGCAACGTTGACGACGATATCAACTCGTTCAAAGTTCCGAGTGGCTTCAGTGTGACTCTGTGGGACTTCGCGAATCAGGGTGGTTGGAAATTTGGTCCGAAGACATCAAATGTCTCGTCAATGGGCTCTTACAACAACGATGCTGAATGGGTTGTGATCACGGGTGGTTCTTCAACGCCGTACTCGCCATACCCACAGGAAGGCCGAAGTAGCAACGGAAACTTCAAAGGGAAGCCGTCTGAGAGTGAGAGCGAAGCGATGTGGAAAGACTACATCTCTTGGGTGATCTCCAACTCAAACGATGGGAATAGCTCTCGGTTGCGAATCGACAGCAGCCACGACTATCGCTACGACTTTGGTTACCGAACGCTCATGATGTACATGGTTTACGAAGAGCGACGTAACGATGAATCTGAAGACTTGTGGCGTGTGCCGGGATACCCGTACCAAGCCGTGAAAGACGGGATGTCACAGTTCAACTCGTTCCTGACAAACTTGTCTTTCGGTGACTCGCTGGGCTTGGTTAGCTACGCGACAACCGCTCGCAAGCAAAACAAGATTCTGGCGTCTGATGTCAGTGCTCCAAACTCGATCACGAATGTTGATCTTGGCACGAAGTTCATGACAACGGACTACGACAAGATCGAGACTATTCAAACTCACCACCAGGCGGCTCACTACACCGAGTCCACCAATATTGGTGATGGGGTAAAGAATGCTCGTGAAATCCTCACAAGCGAAGGAAGAGCAGGAGCTCGCTGGCAAATGCTGGTGATGACTGACGGTAAGGTCAACAAGCCGGGAAGTCTTCCGAGTTTGCCTTCGGGTTGGGATACTTTCGACTGGAACGCGTTGACTGACTGGGATGGCGACGGTGTCGCTAACTATGACCAGTCAGACATCAACAGTGGCCAGTCGGATCAGAAGAAGTACTTGTTCTACGAAACCAAGGTGGCTGTAGAAAATGGCATCACTGTCCACACGATGGCTGTGGGTGAAGGTGCAGACCGAGACTTGATGAAGGCACTCGCCACGATGGGCAAAGGGCTCTACATCGAAGTTCGCGGTAATACGACTTCTGAAGAGATGGCTCAGACTCTAAGGGAGAAGTTCAACCTGTTGGCTGGCAATGTGCCACCGGCAAAGTTGCTCTACCCTGCTGAGTAGTAGTCCCGTTGGATATCTAAAGCGGTGAAGGCCCTGCGAAGAGATTCGCAGGGCCTTTTCTAATTGCCGTTGGTGGCGAACTTTGGATTGACGCGAGGAACCTTAGCTCCAACACGTTGCTGCCATTCTTTGAGCTGAGTCTGAAGCTCAACAGACTTTGCTGCATGTGTCTTCGACAGGTCCGTCTGTTCTCCGGGATCCGTGCTGAGGTCGTAGAGCTCAGTCTTTGGTTCGTCGTAGAATTGGATTAGCTTCCACTGCCCTGCCCTTATGGCCGCTCCCGGTGCCCAAGTGCTGCCGTGATAATGGGGGTAGTGCCAGTGTAGAGCCGACCGGGACACTGTGGGTTTGCCCGATAAGACTGACGTCAGATCAATTCCGTCGAAGTGCTGATCTTCTCGTGAAGGCAAACCAAGCAGGTTAAGAATGGTTGGATAGTAGTCCATGCTGGTGACTGGTGTGTCCGACGTACTTTCCGTTTCGGTCACTCCTGGGGCTCGAATAATGAGAGGAACACGCACGCCTCCTTCGTAGCACCACCCCTTGCCGGCTCGTAGCGGAAGATTGCAGGTTGGTGCATTGCGGCCTTTCGCGAGCGTGGATAGACCGCCATTGTCGGAAGTGAAGATGACGGCTGTATCCTCACGCAGGCTCAGCTCGTCCAACGCGTTCAGCAAGCGTCCAATGTTGCGGTCCATACCAAAGACCATGGATGCGTAGTCCGCTCGATCTTGTCTGGATCGGGTCTCACCTTTGTGTTCTGTGATCCGGTCGGGAGAAGATTCAAGCTTCGCTGACGCTGCCTTGAACTGAGCAATCGATTTTCGGTCAGACTGAATTGGTGTGTGAACTGTGTAGTAGGACAGAAACAGAAGGAACCGTGAGTCCTTCGCCGATTTCAGAAACTCAATGCTCTCGTCCGTTAGTCGGTCGGGCAGATACTCTCCCTTTGGGCCATCCGACAGCTTCGGGTTCTTGTACGGGGAATAGTATCCACCTGGAGGCGATCCTTTGTGGTGCCCACCCTTGTTAATGTCGAACCCCTGATCTTCTGGAAGATGTCCATCGCTTCCAAGGTGCCATTTCCCTGCAAAGAAAGTCTTGAATTCGTGCTCCTTCAACGCTTCAGCCATGGTGACCTGGTTTAGCGGAAGAGCGTTGAGGTCTTCGTTGCTGAGTAGCTTTCGGTTTTTGGGGCTTTGGCCGGGAATCCAGTCGGTGATTCCAACGCGTGCCGGGTGCTGCCCCGTCATGATCGCCGCGCGGGTTGGGGAACAGACTGGGCATGCGGCGTAGGCGTTCGTGAACCGCATTCCGCTAGCGGCGAAGCGGTCAAGATTCGGTGTTTTGTGGAACATACTTCCGTAGCAGCCGAGGTCTGCCCAGCCGAGATCATCGACAAGGATGAAGACAACATTCTTCAGCTTGTCGGGCTGCTTCGCCTTTGCCGGAGCGGGCACCATGAGGGCAAGAAGACAGCAGTAACTCACTACGCGCATGATATGATGCTTTCATTGGCCAACATAATTGACGGCGCAAGCCGAGGTGTTGTTCATCAATTCAGCTTGAGCCTGAAGAGCGAAGATAAGTGGTTAAGCAGAAACAGAATAGTGATACGAGCTATCCGGCATTGGCAAAGGCGGCGAGAGCCCTGCTTTTTGTTGTGGCCCTAGTCGCTCTGGTACCTACTTTTGTCGCAGCTGTTGCCTGGACCCACTATTCACAATCGCCACGAAATATCTTCTGTCTGCTGTTTGTGATCTGCCCGGTCGTGAGTATCAGTCTTACAGCGATTGCTCTACGTAGTCCGCCATACTTGCGACTGCGAATCGCGGCTTTCGTTGCAGCTTGCGCGTTGGGTGCGGTGGCTAGCGAACTGCTGCTCAGTATCAACGCTGCACGTGCTGTCGAGCTTGAACCAGCGGCAAGGTTCGTCATCCGCCAACGCGAGAATGGTCGAAGTCTTCACCCCTACCTCGCCCCAACGAATTTTCTGCGATCAGATACAGGCGGAACGATGCGTTCTCGGTTGTCGATCGACGACAAGGAGATTCTGCCCGTGGCGGGACGAAGTCGCAGCGATCTATGTCCGTGTAACGAGTCCGGGACGCCGTTGGTTTACCGCAGCGATCGGTTCGGGATGCACAATCCAGATGCTGTCTGGGACGAAGCTCAACTTGATATCGCAGTCGTTGGCGATTCCTTCGCGCATGGCTGGTGCGTGCCGTCGGAGAGCAACTTCGCGAGCCACATTCGCACGCTATATCCCAAGACAGTCAACCTCGGGTCTGCTGGGCATGGTCCGCTGCTAAACCTTGCAGCGATTCGAGAATACTTGCCGAGCCACAAACCAAAGG
>JBGCDN010000624.1:0-5849 GCA_045105495.1 Planctomycetaceae bacterium | reverse complement strand
TCAACTTTAGACTTGTCTCGGAGCTGAATTGGCGGCGGCGTCTGCTGAACAGCCTCTTCCTTCTGCGATAGCTGGCTCCAGTAGTACAGTCCACCGGCTCCGGCTGCCGCGATCAAAGCCGACGTGACGATCGCGCCTTTGTTGTAGGAAAGGTAGCCGGTGAAGTTGAGCCACAACGCCTTGGGTAGGCTGATCGTTTCTTCTGTTCGACGGATACCCGTTCCACACCGCTTGCAGCGGATTTTGCCCTCGATCTTCGACTTGTCGAAACGATTCTTCTTGCCGCATTTATGACATTTGCGAGTGACGATCATGGGAGGCCGAAGCGTGAGAGGAAGTGGTACAGGCTTACCTGCAACTGTACATCAGCTTTCCAGTTTGATCATCCCTTAAGTTCGTCGTTCGGAGCCGTGATGTCCAGATTGTTGGGGTGTCACTCGAACTCCAGAGCGCCTTTGCCGCTTAGTAAGGAATCAAGCAGTTCAATCATCCGGTAGACAAAGTCACGACGTTCGCTGTTCAGGACGAGTCGGCTTCCGATCGTGCGATCCGCATAGGCGCGGGCGCTGCCGTTGCACTCGCCCATCTCTTGTGCCATGGCCGTCCAGTCACAGACCATCTCAATCAAGTCTGCATCCGTCATGGCGTTCGGAGTTGCATGATAGTCGGGGTGATGTCGATTGGTTGTCATGTGGTGAGACACTGCTTCCCGTACCCGGTCTTCCATTCCGTCAGGATAGGTGAATGCCTCACCAGATTGGCGGCATCGATGAAACTCGGTCAGCCAGATGTACGGAATACATTCCGCGTCTGAGTACTTCGAAGCGTCGTGAACCTGAGCGCGATGCAGGAGTTCGTCCGGGCAGTCGGTGACGGGGGCGATCGTCTTGAGGCAGCGTTGTACTCGGGCGATGTGGAGCTTTGTCCTCGTCTCGAAGAAGGCCACCATTTCCGCTGTTGGCTCAGGGGGTGGGTCTGACATCCAATGCTCTCCAGTGTCGGACTGACTTCGTCGCAGATGCGATCGGTTTGGGTTCGTGGCCGATTCTCTCGATATCGACTAAGAGATATTTCGATGGTCGTCCAACCAAACACGTCTGGGCAGAACAAAAAAAGGAAGCGTAGGTGATGCAGCAAAGCATCCAACCTACGCTCCCTTTATGGTCGTTCGGTATTTCTACCTTGGTGCGAGTTTAGTCGTCAGACTTCTCGCTGTTGTCGTCTGCATCTCCGTCATCGCCTTCACCTTCTTCTTTGACAAGAAGAACTTTGCGAGACAGTTTGACTCGGTTTTGGTCGTCGACAGCAATGACTTTAACTTCCATTGTGTCGCCGACTTTACAGATGTCAGTCACGTTCTTGACGAAGCCGTCAGAGAGTTCGGAGATGTGACACAAGCCATCCTTACCCGGAGCGATTTCGATGAACGCACCGAAGTCTTTCACCGAGCTGACTTTGCCTGTGTAGACGCGACCAACCTGAATGTCTTCAGTGAGAGCTTCGATGCGAGCGAGTGCTGCTTCGGCCTTCTCTTTGTTGTCGCCACTTACAGTGACTGTGCCGTCTTCTTCAACGTCGATAGTGGCTCCGGACTCTTCCTGAATCGCTCGGATGGTCTTGCCACCTGGGCCAATCAGCAAGCCAATTTTTTCTGGATCCATTTTGTGTTGAAGCAAACGTGGTGCTGCTTCATTCACGTCACCACGAGGTCGGTTCAGTGTTGAGAGCATCGTTCGGAGCAGCACCTTGCGAGCAGATTTCGCCTGCTCAAGTGTTGCACGAATGATCTCTTCGTTGATGCCTTCGATCTTCAGGTCAAGCTGAATACCGGTTACACCGCGACCAGTTCCTGCCACCTTGAAGTCCATGTCGCCGAAGTGGTCTTCGTCGCCCATGATGTCGGTGAGAAGGGTGAACTTGTCGCCTTCTTTGACCAATCCAATTGAGATGCCAGCAGCCGGTTGCTTGATTGGCACACCAGCGTCCATCAGTGCGAGTGTTGCACTGCAAACACTTGCCATTGAACTACTACCGTTCGATTCGGTGATGTCAGAGATGATTCGAATCGTGTACGGGAACTTGTCGGTGTCTGGTAGAAGTGGTTCTACAGACCGTTCTGCCAGGCAGCCGTGACCGATTTCTCGTCGTCCAGGGCCTCGAATCGGACGGCACTCGCCTACAGACCATGATGGGAAGTAGTAGTGCAACATGAACCGGTTTGAGCCTTCACCGAACAGCGAGTCGTATCGCTGTTGGTCGCGAACCGTTCCAAGTGTGATGTTTGCGAGCGACTGTGTTTCGCCGCGAGTAAACAATGCAGAACCGTGTACTTTCGGCAGCAGGCTTACGTCGCAGTTGACGTCACGCAATTCGTCCGGCTTACGACCATCAATACGTTTGCCCTCAAGGATGCAATCGCGAACGATTCGGGCGGTCAGCTTGTAGAGTGCTTCGCCTAGATCTTTGCGAGTGTGGCCTTCCGACGTTTCGTCTACGTCCGCATCCGGGAAGAACTTAGCGAAGGCTTCTTCTTTGATCTTGGCTCCCTTTTCTCGGCGAGCCAGCTTTGAAGGATCGGTCTTGGCGTCCTTCATCTTGTCGTAGAATTCAGCGGCGACAGCATCGTAGAACGGATTTTCGCCCGGTGTTTCGAATGGTGTCTTTTCAGGTTTGACCTTGGCGACAAGTTCGTCCTGCAATTCACACAATTCCACAACGGCTTTGTGGGCGAACATGATCGCGTCGCCCATTTGTTGCTCAGGCAACTGGTTTCCAAAGCCTTCGATCATCAGAACTGAGTCTTTAGAGCCAGCGACGATGAGGTCGAGATCGCTTTCTTTCATCTGCTCAACGGTTGGCATGAGAATGAACTCATCGTTGATCATTCCAACTCGTACGCCAGCGATCGGGCCGTTGAATGGCATTCCACTGATGCTAAGAGCCGCGCTGGCGCTCGTCAGGAAAATGACATCCGGATCGTTCTCGCCGTCGCAGGACATGACGTTGCCCTGAATCTGAACTTCGTCGCGGAACCCTTTTGGGAACAGCGGACGAATTGGTCGGTCTGTCAAACGGCAGGTCAGGATTTCGCGTGTGGTCGGCCGCCCTTCACGTTTCAGAAATCCGCCAGCGAACTTACCGGCAGCGGCGAAACGCTCGCGGTAGTCGACGGTAAGTGGGAAGAAGTCAATGCCTGGGCGACCAGGTCCGGTCTGAGCTGCGGTGAGCACAACTGTCTCGCCGTGTTGAGCGAGAATACAACCACTGGCCTGACGTCCGATTTGGCCGGTGGTAAACGAAAACTGACGTCCAGCAATTTCTTTACTGACTGTAACCTTCACGATAATTCCTGACCCGGGACGACCCGGAGTAGTGCTCTGCGTTTGCATTCACAGAGGCCAGAAGTGCGCGCGTTTAGACCAGCTCGGGTGCGACAGACTCGGACAGCTTTCCGAGTTCGACACCACCGGGCGCGGCAATCCGCAAACAACCCGTGGCTGCAGAGCAAACCAATTCATTCCAAAAAAATAACAGTACGTTCGTTCGGCCAAGTCTTACGCCTCGACATGAGGCTGCTATTTGATTGCCGTTCAAACTTGCTCACAATCGAATTCGACTCTCGAACTTCGAGCGAGCGACGCATGTGCAGGTAGCAAAGCAAAACAGCGACCTGAATGGTCGCTGTTTGTTCGTTACTTGCGGATGCCAAGCTTGGCGATGATGTCTCGATATTCCTGAATCTGAGTGTCTTTCAGGTAATCAAGTAACCGACGTCGGCGGCTAACCAACATCAACAGACCGCGACGTGATGCGTGATCCTTCTTGTGGTCACGCAGATGTTCCGTCAGACCTTCGATTCGATGAGTCAGCACTGCAATTTGGACTTGGGGAGAACCCGTGTCGGCATCGTTTTGCTTGAATTCACCGATAATCTCGGACTTACGTTCACTGGTAATCGTCATACTTCTTGTAACCTCTGTTGGGGCCGGAGCTTGTGCCGACTCCACGTGATTCGTCTCGCTCAACAAGCGCGTTACTTTAACAGGCGGTCCCGAAGTTTCAACAGCGTTTGTGAGGGTGGTTCGAGGGCATTCGGCAACCGCTGTTTCGGGAATCCAGCCAATTCCGTAGTCTTTGTCGATTGGGCAACAACACGCACCAAAAAGACTCGATCCGGAAGAATGAATCCAATGCGTTGGCTGTTTCTTGTGTGCCTGTGCTGCCTTATCGGGTGCAGCACGCGCGGCAATGAACCGTTGGAAGCCGAATTGCGGCACCGTGAAGACCGCATTAGCCAGCTGGAGAGTCGGTTGAGTGACGCCGAACGCCAAGGGCAAGTATTTGCTCTTGAGGCAGAAAGTCTGCGAAAGCGCCTGTCTGAACCAAATTCATCGCCCCGGCATGAGCAGCTGGCAGCCGGTCTGGCTGTGGAGAAATTGGAAATCAGCAGTCTACTCACCGGCTTTACTGATGATGGCAAGGTTCATGCGGTCATTCGTCCAGTTGATGCAGATGGCGACTTGGTAAAGCTCCCGGGACGCCTGGAGGTCCGGCTGGTCAACTTATCCTTCGATAATGAGTCTGCTCAAGACGTCGGTTCTTGGTCCTGGGACGCAACCGAGTCCCGCGAACAGTGGAGCAGTGCCGCCATTGGTGCGGGCTATGTTGTGGACTTACCGGTCGAAAGCCTACCGGATGACCCCGAACTTGTTCTTCACGCAAGATTCGTCCCTGCGGACGGTCGTCAGTTTAAAGCAAGTCGACCGATTGAATATCACGGCGTTTCGCAGGCTTCTCACGAGGATCGTTAGGGCTAATTTGACGATCCGTGTGTGGTAATGATTCCTCCGAAGAATTCGGTGATCGTCTGAGCGAAATTGTCGAATTCGCGGTCGCGGATAGGCTTTTGTGGCGTTTCCAGTTCACGTAGGCGAGAAGTCAATGTCGTGTCCATCGTTATCTCCGATTCAGTTGCGGTGACCAGTCGTAGTCACTTCATGAACGAAGATTTGACGAACCTGTTACTCACTTTCTTACCGGAAAACCACCGCTAAGTCTGGGCTTGGGTTCCGAGCGATCCACACAGGCTCAGGGCTTCCACCAAAATCACGTGGCTTCCGGTCAACTACTGACCGCCGCTAACCTGTATTTTTCGAGGTTCCGTTTGTTCTGATCGTGGCAGTTCGACGCGGAGAACACCGTTCGTCAGTCGGGCCGTAATCCGTTCGTGGTCAACGTTGTCACTCAGGATAAATGAACGCAGGAAATCGCCGACGTAATATTCTCTGTGTATGGGCCGAGCGTCATCAGGAACACGGGGCGAGACTTTGCCAAAGAGTGTCAGCTTGTTGTTTTCTACCTGCAATTCCAGTGTCTCGAGAGAAACACCTGGGAGGTCTGCTTCCAAGACCAATCCCTCATCAGATTCCCGAATGTCAATCGGTGGCTTGAACAGCATCCGCTGTTCTTGGGGAGCCTGCAGATTGTCAGCGCGTTCTACCATGGTTTTGTGCCTTGCTGACGGTGTAGTTAGTCTGAAACGGCGGCGAGAAGACTAGTCGTCAGAAACGACCGGAATGTGACGTAGTTGGCTCTGCTTGGCTTTTGGAAACGTGATCGCCAGAATTCCGTCGTTCAGGGATGCGGACATTTCATCCGTGACAATTCGCTCCGGAAGTGGAATTGAACGTTGCCAATTGCCCTGAAATCGCTCTTGGCGTCGAAACGCTTCGGGGTCGATCGCGGAAGACTTCCGTTCCCCTTTAATATTGAGAACCCCGTCGGCCACTGTGACTTCTAAGTCCTGCAACTCCGTCCCCGGGATCTCTGCTGTCAGCACGAACCGGTCG
>JBGCDN010000623.1:0-3813 GCA_045105495.1 Planctomycetaceae bacterium | reverse complement strand
TGCAGTCGGCAGGCGGGGTCGAAAGAAGTCGCCTCCCGTCTGCCTCGTTCACCGTGAAAAGCAGTTCAAAATCCTCGCCATCCCCAAGTGCGCGCTCGAGGGCATTTTTGCTCGAGGCTATGTTGGACCTGTAGGGAATGCGATCCACATAGACTCGCGCGCCCACCTGACTTTCCGTCAGGATATGATGCAGATCGCTGGCCAGACCATCGGAGATGTCAATCATCGATGAAACGTTCGCAACCGCTCGCAAGGCCGTCGATTCTCTGAGCCTCGGTGTGAACGTCAGGTGGTGACCGTCGATACTACCGCCCACTGGGCCGGTGCAAAAAATCCAGTCGCCGACCTTCGCTCCACTTCGTAGAAATGGTTCCTCTCCAGCGTTCAAGTTGCCTGTCACAGCGACGTTGATAACCAGTGGGCCGTCCCACGATGTTGTATCGCCTCCTGCAATCGCGACGCCAAATTCGGTTGCCAGTTCGAACAGACCTTGATGCAACGGTTCGGCAACCCCTTTTCCCTTCGGCAACGCTACAGAAATGAGAGCGGCTTTCGGTGTTCCGCCCATTGCTGCGATATCGCTTAGGTTGACGGCGAGTGCTTTGCGACCGACGAGACGTGGGTCGGCGTCGTGCTCGAAGTGAACGCCGCCCAGCAGCATGTCTGCGGCGAGCAGTTCGCATGTGCCGTCGGCCAGCTCAATCACCGCGGCATCATCTCCCGGTCCGACACGAAGTGGAGAACCGAACTCCGACAACTGTTGTCGGAGTTTTCCGATGAGTTCAAATTCGTAGCTCATCCTGGTTCTTTGTGGTCCGCGTCGGCGGACTACCCTTTCTTGTCGGCATCCGCTTTCTCGGATGTTGTGTCGCCGGAGTCTGTGTTCTCTCCGCAACCAACAATACCAACACAAAAGCCAAACGCGAACATGCCGATCACAGCAGATGAAAGTAAGCGTCGCATCTTCTTCTCCAAGAGTAGGTTGAGCGTACGTCCGCTCACACATGGCGAAGCGGAATGATTCGCCGGGCGGACTCTTTCAGTTAATCGCTTCTCTTCTGAGAAGCCTGGAAAGAAAGCCCGAGAAATTGCGACGCTGGAACGGATGACTATGATCTGCCATCACCCCGCTGGAGAAACACATGCTGGCCGTCATCTCGCCCGCCAAAACACTCGATTTCAGTCCGCCTGATGCTTCGATTCCATTCACGCAGCCAGATTTGCTAGATGAATCTGAGGAACTAATCGCTGAGCTTCGAAAGAAGTCGGCTGCAAATATCGGCAAGCTGATGAGCATCAGCGACAAGTTGGCCGACTTAAACCACCAACGCTACCAGGACTTCGAAACACCATTCACACCAGAGAATTCGAAGCAGGCCATACTGGCTTTTCAGGGTGACGTTTACCAACCGCTTGAACTCGATACCTACAAGAAGGCGGACTACAACTACGCCCAAAAGCACGTGAGGATTTTGTCCGGGTTGTATGGTGTCCTGAGGCCGCTCGATCTCATGCAGGCCTACCGACTGGAGATGGGAACCAAGCTAAAGACGGACCGCGGCAAGTCCCTTTACGACTTCTGGGGTTCGAAGGTAACCAACTGCCTGAACGAGGCCCTCGGACAACAGCGTGGCCGACAGCTGATTAACCTTGCCAGCAACGAGTATTTCAATTCAGTGAAAACGGCTGATCTCGAAGCTGATGTCATCACGCCAGTCTTCAAGGATTTGAAGAAGGGCAAGTACGTCATTGTCAGCTTCTACGCGAAGAAGGCGCGCGGCATGATGATTAATTACATGGTCCGCAATCGTTCAAAGAAACCAGACGACCTGAAGGCGTTCGACACCGCCGGCTACTCATTCAACGGCGATCTTTCCGACGAGAAGACATTCACTTTCACGCGGGACGAACCAGCCTAGCGGAACAAGGGTTGGCGTTCGGCAGCGACGATCGATTCATACTGAGAGAACAATTCCGTTTTGCCTTCGCGTTTGAGGTTCTCTGCGAAGATGACGTTGTCAACGGTTCGGAGGAAGCGTTCGTACTTCACGCGTTTCTTTTGTTCGTTGACCGCAGGTCTATCGGCGAGTTCTCGGTACCGCCGGTAATCGGGATGGCCTTCGATAGCTCGGATGAACTCGGCGCTTCGTGTTGTCAGTAGTTCGATCGCTTTCGGATTCATGACGTTGGCGAGTGATGGCCATTTTCTGCGAACTGCGGCGGCGATCTTCCGTTTCAGCTCGAACGCAGGTGATCGCGTTTGTGTTCGTCCGCGACGACGCCCCCGGTTGCCTCGGCGGGTCACCTCGAACGCATTCATGACGCGTTCTTCACCGCTTAGGCCGAGCTGTTCTGACAACCCGTTCAGCACGGCACGTTGAGCAGGCGACGCGACTGCCAGAACATCAGCGTAGACCGCATCGTCTGTCAGCAGGTTGCCACCCGGCCGACCATAACGACCATGTTGGGTAAGAAACTCACCAGACGACTTCAAGGGCAGGTCAATAGTATCAGCCGTGAGCACCGTATAAGCATGAGCTTCTTCCAACGAGACTTCGCCGTCCTTGTTGTAGTCTGGTCGAGTTACGGGTTTACCCGTTCTGTCTTTGCCTGAGATCGCCGCCCAAAAGTACGTGCTGTATTCGACGTAAGTCGTCTCATCGACTTCCGGCGTACAGCCTGCCGCCTGGCGATCGTGAACGGTGGCGAAGAAGCCGACTCGTCGTTGTGGTGACAAACCTGCTTTGGGGTTCCCACCGTTGAAGATAAACCGAGCGAAGCCACCTGCGTGACACTGCACCATGACCACAATCACGTCAACGTCCTGCGGCAGCTTATCGAGCAGGCCCACAAACTCGGTCATCTTCATGGCGGAGTTATTCCACATCGCAATCGTGGTCTCGTGAGTGTTACGTTGATCGCGACTGCCAGAACCATGCGCGGTCACGTAGACGATTAGCCGGTCACCACGTTGCATTGTTGGTCCAACTGTCTGGAACCAGTTTTGGACGTTCTTAGGGTTCGTCCCTCCACGGACATTTGGAACCCGGTGATTTCGGTAAGACAGACCAAGATTTCGCGTCGAACCAAAGAACTCTGCCATCAACCTATTGGCCTTAGGAACCGACTTCGGGTCCATGACCTCTAAATCCGCGCTAGGATTGGTGCCGTCAGCAAAGAAGATATCGTTCTTCTCAAGGGCCTGCCGTTGCATGAATCGCTGGACATACAGCACGTTGTTCTCAAGCGATGCTTGGTTGCCCGACGGCGCGTAACCGCCACCAATCGTTAGAAAAAAGTCGCGTGAACGGCTTTCTTCGCAGGCGGTGGAAAGCAAGGTGAGAGCGAGAAGGAGGTACTTGTGCATAGGTGTCGCCTGAGTTCAGAACGAAGCTGTAACCCCGCATGATCGAATGAGGGTCGCAAAATTCATTGGCTATCGAAAGCGGGGCGTCGGTGTATCTCCACTTACCCATCGCTGAGCTTCTCGGCTTTCTGGTGATGCGGAAGTGACCATCAGCCGAAACGATCGCGACCGACCTCCTCGCGATCCATTAGCTTTTCGCGTTGCAGCTTGAGCCGCGAGCTTCACCTGCTTGTTGATTCCAACTTTCGGAAGAACCCACTCTGCGTAGTTTCCTGAATCGGTAATTGCGACGACATGAAACGTCATTGGCCGTATCAACGAGATGTTCCGCAGAGCGCCTTCAGTCAGGAATTGGCCACGCGAATTGCTAAGGCCGATGACAGAGACATCTGCGAGGTTGGACTGCAATGTCAGTTCGCCCACAGGTTGGTTTTTCGGGGCAGGCA
>JBGCDN010000622.1:0-5484 GCA_045105495.1 Planctomycetaceae bacterium | reverse complement strand
GGCAAGGCCTCTGGCCTGAGTAGCGTGCTCATTAACGGGTACGGATCTCCGCAGGTGCAGATCAAAGCGGCCGGAGGTGGGTTGCTCGCCTTGGTTGGTGGAGAGCTCGGCAATGTGGCAATCTCAGGCACGCCGAAGTCGGACGTCGTGTTTCTGATCCCTCCAGAGGGCGGTGGCATCACTCAGGTCGCTGGTTCATTCAAAGTGACGACAAAAGGGGGGGACGACACGGTCGGAATGAATGGCTCGTTTCTCTTCGGTTCGGTCAGCATCAATACTGGCGGTGGGGACGATGTTTTCTTCATGGAGACGCTCTTTGTTCCAGCGAACGTCAACGTGAAGACTGGCGGCGGCGACGACACGGCCCTTATCGGTGCCGAAGACCGGGATGATCTTGCTGTCGTTTTCCTTGGGCAGGTGAACTTCACCATGGGCGGTGGGAACGATGAGCTGACTATCGGTAGCGACATCACGTATACCGCATCACTAGTCAGGTTGAATGGCAGCGGCGGTTACGACGAACTTGATTCCTTCACCGTTGATAACGGAATCGACATTCGTGGGTTCGATAATTTCCCGTTCTAACCACGGCTAAGCCGACTGGCTCACCTCACCAACTTCCCTCCCGGCTACCGGTACGAATACCGAGTGGCATCATTCCCTCGCTAGCCTGAGACTTCTCCAAGATGCATCGTAATTTCCTTTGTCGTTTGAAGAAGTTCGTTTCCAAACCAGCCGCGCGACGGCGTTGTTCGGTTTCGAGCCCCGAGGTGCTTGAACAGCGTGAGTTACTCTCGGGAGCTGTTTCCGTTTCGCTGACGAGTGCCGGTGATCTTGTCATTAACGGCGATGACTCAGCAAATGAGGTTTGGGTTTATCGCGATGAAGTGGGCTTGGCTGTTGCCGGGCGAAATGAAACGCTGATCAACGGCGATTCCGAACAGAGGTTTGAAGACGTCGAGGTTCGCAACATGAAAGTGAACCTGAAAAATGGCGACAACTCGTTCTGGTCGCGTGATTTGAATCAGTCAGGGTCTGTATCCATTGTCACAGGCAGCGGTGTTGACTCAGTCCTGATTCACGGTGGTGGGCGGAATGTCAAAATTAGCACGAAGAAGGGAAGCGACGTTGTCGGCGTGATTCCAACAGAAGCATCACCGCTTACCGGAAAATTGAGTATCAACACCAGCGATGGCGGTGATCATGTTTACGTTGGCGGTTCTGATCGTCTCGACAGCAGTTCAAACGATGCGACAGCAATCTCTATCAATGCTGGTAAGGGGGCCGACAAGATCTTGTTTCGTGATGGAATGCGTACGAGAAACCTAAAAGTCGTCGGCGGGAATGGGAACGATGTGGTTGCATTCGACTACGACATCGACGAATCCACATTGGTATCGAAGAGCCGCATTAGTTTGGGTAGCGGAGACGACATTCTCTTCGCAGGCAGCGATTCTTCGTATTTATGGAACAACGCGAAAGCGAACGGTGGGTCCGGCACTGACAGGCTAATCGCGGATGAGGCGGTACAGTACGGGCCGCAGAATCCGAAAGGCTTTGAGGCGGTCGAAACCGGCAACGGAGTCGTCAAGAACCACTTCAACGCATTTGATCGTTTGGCTGCTGTCATGCTGGACGAGTACACGGTGGGTGGTTCGATCGTCCCAGTAGTAAACGTGACTGGTTCTGACTTTGATGATGTCATGACCCACGAGTCACGTCTCGCTTACAACAGTCTTGTGATTAATGGTGTGCCAATCGTCGTGAACTCATTCGTCCGATTGGCACTCAATGGGGCGGGTGGCGACGACTACATCTATGGTGGATTGCGGGATGACACACTTGATGGGGGAACTGGCGATGACACCATTTTCGGGGCTCAAGGCGACGATCATCTTTACGGGGACGTGGGCGACGACTCGATCGTGGGGCAGTACGGCAACGACTTCATTTCTGCGCTGGACGGGGATGACACTATTTCGGGGGACGCTGGCGACGACACTCTGTATGCCAGCTTTGGTGTGGATCACGTAACTGGTGGGGACGGGAATGACCGCCTTTACGGTGGCGCAGAAAACGATCACCTCAATGCTGGTTACGGGAACGACTCGATCTGGGGCGGCGACGGCGATGATGAGTTACTGGGGGGAGTTGGCGACGACTGGTTTACCGGTCAGGACGGTTCGGACACAGTCTGGGGCGGCAGTGGAAACGACACCGCCTACGGTGGGGAAGGAAACGACCGGCTGCGTGGCGATGGGGGTAACGACACTCTCTACGGGGACGCTGGGTACGACATTCTTGAAGGCGGCAGTGGTCGCGACAGCATGCTTGGAGGTGTTGGGAACGATGATCTGTTCGGGGAAGAAGGTCATGACACACTCGATGGCGGTGATGGGAATGACCACGTGCTGGGCGGTGCCGACAACGACAGGATGATCGGTGGGGGAAACAACGACTACATGGATGGGGAAAGCGGCAATGACAGCATCCATGGTGGATCTGGCAATGACACAGTGCATGGAGGTTCTGGGTACGACACTGTCGATGGCAGCAGTGGACATGACGAAGTCTACGGTTCGACAGGAAACGATGTTTTGTCTGGCGGTAGCGGCAATGACCTTGTCATGGGCGACTCTGGATACGACAGCGTTTACGGAAACAGCGGCAATGATACACTGCATGGCGGGACAGGTAACGACTACCTATCTGGCTACGAAGGGCATGATCGGCTGTACGGAGAAAGCGGCCGCGACAGTCTCGTTGGAGGCAACGGCGACGATGGTCTCTTCGGGGGTATTGGAGCCGGTGATACCCTGAAAGGAGATGGGGGTGACGATCGGTTCCTTCGGCGAGGTGTCGATGTTGTTCGTGACCTGACCAGTCGGGATGTCTCGATTCGTTTCTCCGATACATCGACAACAACTTCGATTACGCTGAATGGCGACAACGTCACGTTTGCTGCTGCTAGCTGGACTGAAGCGGAGGTTCAGCGCTTCGACGTACCACTCGCGAATATGCAGGCACGGACGGGCAACGCCCGATTGCTGCAGTGGGAGACTAACTCCGGATCGATTTCTAATAGCTTGACTATTGTCCGTGTTGGTAATGCGAGCTCTGGGAACTTTGGCGGTTGGAACACCAGCGGCACCGGGCGTATCACGATGACTTCGGGGGGCATGACGCCTTGGAACCTCAACTCGACCGTCTACCACGAGTTTGCACACCACTTTGACGAATTCCGCGAGAATCGGCACATAAACAGCTTCCGAAATCTGTCTGGTTGGCGGGATAGTCCGCTCGGCACGGGCTTTCAACGATCACTAGACGGTAACTGGTGGTATTCACAGTTCGCTCAGTTTGCCCGGAACTATGGTCGAACCAACCCGCGTGAGGACTTCGCAACGACTTGGGAAACGTATTTCATGGATCGCTACCACACGACGAGCAATTCCGTCGTCTCGTCAAAGATCGCAAACCTCGAATTGCTGCTTGCCGACCTCGATTAGTTCATAGGCCTGCGGCGAACGCAGTCTTGTGACACATTTGCGATCAGCGTCACTATCTCAGTGACGACTGGGGTTTACATAGCTGCTTCCAGGCATCTGTTAACAGCCAATATCGGCGATGATGCAACTGGAAGTTGGGTCCTGCTATGCTGCGGCATCACCCGCAACGTGTGCTCGGTCGCTCCGAGCAAATGAATAGTGATGCCTGAGACAACAATGGATTTCCTACAACTGGCCGATCGAACGTTCCTCGTGATCGGTGTGGCCAATCGAAAAAGTATCGCCTGGCAGACAGCGAAGGTTCTGACTGAAGCTGGTGCGAACGTGGTGTATTCGGTTCGGTCTGAGCTCCGCAAAGAGACCGTTAAGAAGCTGGCTGGTGAAGATGCGAAAGTCTACATCTGCGATGTTGAGCATCAGGACCAGATTGACGCGATGCGAGACCAGGTAGTCGCCGACGTCGGTACGCTTAGCGGCATCGTTCATTCCGTCGCCTTCGCCGATTACTCCGAAGGCTGGCTGCCATTTCACGAAACACCGCGTCCAGCATTTCTGCAGGCCGTGGATATCTCCTGCTACTCACTGATTGCCATATCGAACGCATTCCGCGATGCCCTCGATCCAAAAGACGGCAGCGTGATTACGATCTCAATCTCGACGACCAAGATGGCGGCAGAAAACTACGGCTTCATGGCCCCGGTAAAAGCCGCGCTCGATTCGACGGTTTGTTTCCTGGCAAAATCGTTTTCGAAGTTCTCTCGAGTTCGGTTCAATGCCGTTTGTCCCGGTCTCTTAAAAACATCAGCGTCGGCTGGGATTCCGGGCTACATCGACAGTTACCTGTTCGCGGAAAAGGCAACACTTCGCAAGCAGGGATTGAAGACAGATGAAGTCGCCAACACGGCAGCATTTCTCTTAAGTCCCCGATCTTCTGGCATCAATGCGCAGGGCATTGTTCTGGATGCCGGAATGGCAATTAACTATTTCGACGACGAACTGATCAAACCCGATCAGGCCGAAGAGTAACGTGAACCGCGACCGTAAGATTCTTCTCGCGATCACCGCCTGCGGACTCATCGCGCGGGTTGCTGCGTTTGGTGTTTGGCCAGCGCTTTCGGAACAGGATACCGACGGTTACCTCGGGATTGCAGAAAGTTTGGTCGAAGGAAATGGCTACGCGAACGGAGCAACCGGTCGATCAACAGCGTTTCGGCCGCCGTTGTTTCCCGCACTGATTGCCTTGTTCAGTTTCTTGCCGTTTGGGTTTCAGATTCTGCAAGTGGGTGCGGGAACCGTCTCGGTTTGGCTAACTGGAATCATTGGGAACCGGCTTCGCATCCGACTGCCCTGGTTACCAGCTGCGGCTGTGGCCTTTGATCCGATATTGATCGCGTACACGCCACGCGCAATGACGGAAGTCGTGTCCGCACTCACCATCGCGGTGTTGCTCTGGATGCTGGGCCCAATCAAGCAGAAGCCCACATGCTTGCGAACCTTCTGCGTGGGCTTTGTCTTTGGGCTGGCCGTGCTGTGTCGTCCGACGGTTCTTGCAGTCTTGCCATTCGCTGGCCTTATCCTACTACTTGAGACCCGACATATCGCACGCGGAGATGTGTTTCGACGGGGAATCTGTGCGATCGGTGGGGCCGCAACTCTGATCGCGCCGTGGACGGCGCGAAATGTGGTCGCGTTGAAGTCGCCCGTCTTTGCGACAACGCATGGTGGCTACACATTGCTATTGGGTAACAACCCCGAGTTCTACGAAACCGTCGCGCGGGGTTCGTGGAAGACTGTTTGGAACTCGTTGCCTTGGCAGGCAGCATTGCGAGATGATCTCTCTGCCTCGAATGTCGATGTTGAAGACGAAGTCGCCGTTGATCGTTGGATGTACGATCGAGCCAAATCCAATATTCGGTCTGATCCGTCCAGCTTCGTGGCTGCGTGCGTCGTTCGGGTTCGCCGACTTTGGAACTTC
>JBGCDN010000621.1:0-3308 GCA_045105495.1 Planctomycetaceae bacterium | reverse complement strand
TGGGCAACCTTCCGGCGATCGAAGCTTCGCGACAACATCGCAGAGTTCGCGAAACGCAGGTTCAAGCTGGGTGTCTGGCGGGGTGCCAAATTTGTGTTCGTCGGGCATTGGTTCAACAGCAGAAGGGGGCGATGAGCTTTGCTGCATGGTAGGCGGTCTCTGTGTAAAACGCTTGTGCGTCGGAACCGATAACGCCGGACATGTGTGATGGGTTCCGTGTCATCGCTCGCCATTGGGCAAAGTTGCGGAGATGGCCGTGAGTGAGTTTCAGCGAAACTTGTTTTCCCCTCTCCCAAATTTCATTTGCTCTGTTGGATACGATGGGCCGTGGGAAACGGAGCTTGACGCGGCTCTTGCATCGGCAGCACGGTCAAGAGGTTCGACGCGGTGAGTCAGCTTGCTATGGTTCTGCCTTCAAATGAGGAAGAGAAGAGAACCCATGGCTGATATTAAACTCATTGTGTTTGACTGGGATGGCACTCTGTCGGACTCGGCCCAACGCATTGTGGATGCGGTTCATGTTGGAGCCAAACTTGTTGGCCTGCCCGAACGATCAAATCAGGATATTCGCAACATCATCGGACTTGGGCTGATGGAATCGTTTCGAGAGCTGTACTCGGCAGACAACGAGGTTCTGTTCGAACCATTTGCCGACGCCTATCGAGACGCTTACACAAACACCGGAATTCAGGCGGCACTGTTTCCGAATGTGTTAGCGACTTTGGATGTGCTGCGAGACCGGTTCACTCTGGCGGTCGCAACGGGCAAGAGTCGAGTTGGTTTGGATCGTGAGCTACAGGAAACGAATCTCGGCGAGTACTTCATCGCCACTCGGTGTGCTGATGAGACGAAGCCAAAACCAGATCCGCTCATGCTCCGGCAGATTTTGGAGGTCAGTGGGATCGCCGCGGAGAACACGTTGATGATTGGCGATACCGATCACGACATTCACACCGCAAAGAATGCGGGATGCCTGCCAATCGCTGTCACATGTGGTGCGCAGCTGTTGCCGCGGCTTGAGGTTGCTGAACCGGCAGCGATTCTGGATACGGTTGCGGATCTGCCGCGTTGGCTGGGCGAGAATCTGTAGGATTCTTTACGGTGTCATTCAAGTAGTCGGCTGAGGCGGGCAGGAATGTCCGTCCTGCGTTTTCATCGCCTGTTCTTCCTGCTGGCTTGGTGTAACATTGACGCGGCCACTCAATGGAATATGACGGAGAGAAATCATGTCGTTCATCCCAAGTCTTGCAATTGCTGCCGCGTTGTCTGGTGCACCCATGGCTCCAGCGGCTACTCAGGAAACCGCTAAGGCCGACGCCAAGCCGACTGCGGCCGAGATCAAGGCAGAGCTGGAAGCGAAGTTTACAGAACGCATGCTGGGAGCAACGCTTGTTGGCCGGTTCACTGTGGATGGAATGAAGGCTGACGCTGTTCCACGTGAAGAACGCTATGAAATTGAGTCGGTGAAGAAGCGAAAGCGTCCCGACCCAAATGGTGGCGACGTTTGGATCTTCACAGCTCGAATTAAGTACGGAAAATGGGACCTCAAGGTTCCACTCCCGCTACATGTTGTCTGGGCAGGCGATACGCCAGTGATTGCTGAAGACGATTTTGCGATCCCCGGAATGGGAGATAAGTTTGGTTGCCGCGTCATGTTCCATGGAGACCGATACGTTGGTACGTGGCAGCATGCCAATGTTGGCGGACACATGTTCGGACGTATTGAGACTCGTAAGAACAGCGACGCGAAAGCTAAAACGTCTGAAGCTGACAAGTAGAACGGGGCCAACATGCCAATACCGATCACCTGTGAATTCTGCGAAGTAAGCTACCGAATCACGGATCGTGCGGCGGGCAAAACGGTTCGTTGCAAAGAATGTGGCGAACCAGTCGATGTTCCGGGCGCGGCGACACGCGCGACGGGGCGCTCTTCTGGACGAACGGCATCGCGTCGTAGTGGAGCGGCGACTCGTGCGTCTCGAGCGGCTGCTCCGCCTCGCTCAAACCGGACGAAGCGTAGTTCGGGCGGTTCTTCAACCAACTGGATTGCAATCTTCGCCGGAGGTGCCGTTGGTGCTGTGATTCTTGTGGGCGGTATCGTTGCGTTACTGATGTTTACGGATTTGGGTGAACCGGAAGTCGCAAGTTCAAACCCGGTTCCCAATCCCTATCAGGCAACTCAGTTCCGCCCACCAAGGTACACGCCTCCGGGCACCAGTCAGAGTCAGGCTCGGATTGATCAGATGCAGGCGGACATGCGTCGACAGTCAGAAGAAGCACGCAAACGCATGCAGGCACAGGCTGAAGAGAATCGCAAGCGGATGCAGGAGGAGATGGACCGTTTCGCCGACGAAGCACGCCAGGCGAGCCAGGGACTCGGAAGGTCGAATGGACAAAGCCCCGGTTTTTCTTCGCCTGGACTACGTCCGCCTTCATTCGGTCAGCCAAATTCAGGTCGCCCAAACTTCAGGAACCCTGGGATGCCTCGAAGCGGTTTCGGTTCCAACCGCAGTCCCTTCCGTAATCGCTAGAGGCAACGTTCTGTTGCATCGGGTGCGGCTGCCACGGTGGGATGGTGGATTTGGGTGCTGTTTCGCCACAAGTACGTCTTACTGAAGTGTCGCTTGGACGAAGTCTTTCACTCGCGCCTCGTCCGTGGTGGAATACGATTGCTCGCTGTCTTTTCGCGCGGCTGAGAACGAGACATTGGTTCCCATCGAACGATCCGTTACTTCGGTTAGCATTGCGGCATGAACATGTTGGACGCCCGTGTTCCTGACTAGTTCAACTACATTGTGAGTTCGAACGCCACCGGCTGCCAGAATTTCAATGTCAGTGCCGGCTGCTTCCACGAGAGCCTGAATCGTCTCCACCCCATCCATTGCTGTTGGGGCCTGCCCACTTGTCATGACACGACGAACTCCAACAGACCTAAGTTCGCTTAACGCCGCAAGCGGTTCCGGAACGACGTCGAAGGCTCGATGAAATACCGGTTCACGATCGCCCATCTGGCGAATGATGGTTTCGCAACGTTGAACATCAACGGTTGCGTTTTCTTTCAGGAACCCAAAGGCGATTCCGTGAACTCCGGCTTGCAGAAGCAGATCCAGATCGCGCCGCATGACATCGAATTCATTGCGCGAATAGCAGAACCCGCTCTCGCGCGGCCTGAGCATTGCGATGACTGGAATTTCCAGTGACTCCACGACAGCTTGAACCAAACCCGTCGACGGAGTGATTCCTCCAAGCGTCAGTGCTGAGTTCAGCTCAACCCGATGCGCTCCGCCGTTTTGAGCGGCGATGGCGCC
>JBGCDN010000620.1:0-3201 GCA_045105495.1 Planctomycetaceae bacterium | reverse complement strand
CTTGGCCAACGGCAGCTCTGTAGAGAAACGGTCTGAGCCGCGTTGATCCGAAAACACAATCACGTCGTTAGGTCGAAACGAGACACGTGCGTGCGCGACAGCGTTACGTATGTGGCGAAGGTAATCGACGGTCGGTGAATCGGAAGCGTAGGTCGTAGAGGTGTTCTGGGTGGACGCTTCGAGGAAGACTTGAACCTCTGCGAATTCGTCGGCATGCTGTTGTTCGAGGAGTTGCTTGGGAACCACGAGCATCGTGTACAAACACATAATCAACGAACCCTGATTATCGACGCCAAGCGTCCGAACCTGCTCCTTAATAGCAGGGTCAGCGAAAGCCATTGAGTCGAAGAATTCGGATTCTGTGAAGTTGTTATTGGTGAGTTCAAGAAGCAGGCAAACCGTCCAATAGCTTTGGAATATGAGGTTTTCTTCTTGCGTCATTTCCACGGGCATTCGTATGGCCTCAAGTTAAGTGTGAATTCAGGTGTTAGCGACACTGCGACTGCTATTTCGGTTCGCGGAAAAGCGATTGGGTGCCGCACAACAGGTTTTTGTTCGACTCGATGTCGGAAAATGCGGCATCGATGTTGCGACACACGCTGTCGCCAACTTTGCTTCAATCTACTTTCACAGACGCAAGCAATCCACTCTTGTGTCGCTTGCCGCGACGCGTGCACAATGCCGGGCTTACGATAATTTGCCTGCACCCGCCTGATTGCCCATGTCGTCTGAGAAGTCCGAAGCTGTTGTTATTCGCCTGGCGGACTTCAGCGAGACCAGCCGTGTTGTCACCTTCTTTACCGAAGAGTTTGGCAAAATGTCGGCTCTGGCAAAGGGAGCAAAACGACTCAAGAGCGCCTTCGAGGGTGGTATTGACCTGCTTTCGACGTGTCGAATAGTCTTCATTCAACGACCGTCCACTAGTCTGAATCTCCTTACCGAGGCCAAGCTAGTGACGAAGTTTACGCCCTCTCCCGGACGGCTCGACAGCCTCTATGGCGGCTATTATGTCGCCGAACTGCTGTCGTTACTGACGGAAGATGGCGACCCCCATCCCCAAGTCTACAAAGATGCCCTTCTTGCTCTCGATTCCTTTCGAGACGACTTAGATCCCGGCCCTTCGCTGGCTCGCTTCGAACTCAGACTACTACAGATTACCGGGCATTTGCCTGCCTTTGACGCCTGCATGTTGTGTGGGGTTTCGACAAGGGAAGGCCGTGGCCCGTGGGCTCTGTGGCTGGCTCAGGGTGGAGTGATCTGCAAGGCCTGCCAAAAATCTGAATTCAAGAGCCACCCACTGCAAACCGGAACCCTGCGCGTGCTGGAAAAGCTTGCGTCGGATGAAGTCTCATTGGGTTCTCGAATCAACATATCGAAACAACAGTGCGACGAAATTCGCACGCTCACCACTTCCTCAATCACATATCTGCTCGGCAAACGTCCGCGACTCATGCGGTATGTCGAACCCAAAACCGGTTTACGGTAACGCCACCTCTCCCCCCAACCTGGCGTTATCCGGCCTTCATGGAAGAAGACGGAACCGATGAATTCATCAAGCAAGAAAACGGCTGCCAGTGCAGTCGAAGCAGCCCACACGCGCGGAGAGGCGCGGCGTGGTGTTTTTGCGACTGTGTTCTCGTTGACTCTGGCAGTGCTGCCACTGACGCTAATTTGCGGATGTCAGTCGCTCAGCATGGCGAACCTCAACGACGACGACGAATACAATCGGCTTTCCAACACCGACAACATCCTCGGCCCGATGGCTCGGGCGATCCAGACAACGTTGACTGGTGATGTGAACGAGTCGGCGGTGGCAAGTCCTGAACTCACAAAGAAGCTGGACGAAGCGAATCGGCTTTACGCGGCTGGAAAGTACGGGCCGGCGGCTTCTGTTTATCGAAGTATTGCGAACAAACAAAAGCAAACAGCGTTCGGCGAAGAAGCTCAGTTCAAGCTGGGTGAATGTCTCTTCAAACAGGGACGTTACGCTCAGGCTCAGGACGCTTACGATCAGCTACTGGAAGACTACCCGGCAACACGCAATGTCGATGCGGTCACACAACGATTGTTCAATGTGGCTCGGTCGTGGCTGGATGTTCCGGTTCCAGCCGCAACGCAAAGCGAGATTCAACAAGCTGGCTACGAAGAAGGCGGCGATGGATCGGAACCACAGAAGCTGAATTCAAACGACATCACTGTGCAGGTGCCGCTGTTACCAAACTTCCACGACAGATCACGTCCAATCTTCGATACGCGTGGTCGAGCGATCCAGGCTCTCAAGAGTATCTGGCTTAACGACCCGACTGGGCCACTGGCTGACGATGCGTTAATGATGACAGCCACGCACTTCATGAAGCGGAAGAACTTTGTCGAAGCAGATCGGTACTACAAGATTCTTCGGGAAGAGTATCCCAAGAGTCCACACACTGAAAAAGCGTTTGTGCTTGGTTCGCATGTCAAACTGATGTCGTACCAGGGTCCGGAATACGAAGGCGAGACGCTTCAACAGGCCAAGGAACTAAAAGAAGGCACGTTGCGGCTGTTCCCAGAGAACCCGCAGCGACAGCAGTTGCGACAAGAACTACAGGACATTTACGAAGCGGAAGCCCAGCGGTTGTGGGTTCTTGTTGAATACTGGCAGCGGAAGAACAAACCTCGTGCTGTCGCCCTCGCTTGTAAGCAACTGATTAACGAATACCCCGAAAGCGGTTGGGCTCAGAAAGCCCGCAAGATCCTTGCCGGCATCGACAAGAAACTCATCAGCGATCTTCCAGGCCTGTAGCATGAATGCGAACGCAGCCGAAGTCGCAACGCTTCGGAGACAACCTGGCAGCAGACTGAGATTCGAGCGAACTCGTCGATCGCGCCTGTCGTTGTTGACTGCGTTGATTGTCTGCTGTGGCGTTTCAGGGTGCAGCCTGTTTGGCTACACCACCGGCGGATTAGATGTTCCGAATGTCCGAACCGTGCACATCCCAATCTTTGAGATGGATGGATTCCGACGCGATGTTAAGTACACGCTGACGGAAGCGGTTCAAAAGGAAATCAAGACACGAACCCGCTACCGTATTGCGGACGCTGCAGTAGCCGACACAATCCTCAGCGGACGTATTCTGGACGTTCGAAAAGACGTTTTATGCGAAGAACCGGCCGCCACCGCGCGCTACGCTCTTCCCATGCTCGGCACCCAAGTGATCTGGC
>JBGCDN010000619.1:0-8120 GCA_045105495.1 Planctomycetaceae bacterium | reverse complement strand
TCCGGGAGTTGTGTTTTACCTTTGTCAGGCATCGAAAGGTTCAAACGAGCGACCTATTCTCGAAGCAATGCTCGAGACGTTGGAGGACTTTGAGAACTCACCCGTCACCAAAGAAGAAGTCGAACGCGCGAAGCAGGAATTCCTTGCTGCGCGCGATCGGGCGTTTGCGAACACGAGTCAGTTTGCCATTCAGCTAAGTGAATGGGCTGCTCAGGGAGACTGGCGGTTGTACTTCCTGTATCGCGATCGGATGGAAAAAGTCACAGCCGAACAGGTTCAAGAAGTCGCGGTGAAATACCTGACTCGCAACAACCGTACGGCTGGGCTGTTCTCACCGTCGGAAACTGCAGAACGAATTGCCATTCCGCCAACTGGTGATGTGGCCAAGATGCTGGACGGCTACAAAGGCCGCGCTGTGGTTTCGAAGGGTGAAGTCTTCGACCCGGCTCTGGCGAACGTTGAAAAGCGAACGGAGCGTTCGCAGCTTCCTTCCGGGATTAAAGTTGCGTTGCTTCCAAAAGAAACGCGCGGCGACACAGTCAGCCTGCGTCTTACGCTGCGATATGGTGACAAAGATACGTTGAACGGTCGCGAAAAGGCTGGCGAGTTCCTTCCGTCCATGCTGATGCGTGGAACCGAAAACATGTCGCGTCAGCAAGTGAAAGATGCGTTTGCGAAACTGGGTTCGCAGGTTCAAATCGTTGGGCAAGCAAGCGTTGTTCTCGTTACCGTGAACACAAAGCGAGACAAACTGGCTGAGACGCTGGACCTCTTGAGAACGGTTCTTCGCGAACCTGATTTTGCCGACAAAGAAGTCGAGACTCTCAAGACTGAACAGATCGCAGGCTTCGAGCAGATGAAGAGCATGCCGCAGGGGCTGGCTCAGACTGCGATTACTCGGAAGATGAGTCCTTACAAGAAGGGCGATCCTCGCTATCAGGCAACGATTGAAGAAGAGATTGAACGAACGAAGAAGATCACGAGTTCCGACATCCGCAATCTCTACGAAGACCTGATGAATGGCCAGAACGGTGAACTGACGATCGTTGGCGATTTCGATGCTGCAACCGCGATTGAGAAAGTGAAGGCGATTGTTAGTGACTGGGAATCCGACACCAAGTACGTCCGGTTAGCTCGGCTTGGCAACTTCGATCTCGAAGGTGATCTGGAAACCATCGAAACGCCAGACAAAGCGAATGCAATGTTCATTGCTGGTACGTCTTTCCCAGTTGGCATGGACAACTCCGAATATCCAGCACTCGTCATTGCGAACCAATTGCTTGGCGGTAACCCGTTCACCTCAAGGCTGGGTATGCGACTACGGCAGAAGGACGGCCTGTCTTACGCGGTTGGCTCTCAACTGCAGACCTCACCATACGACAAGACCACCAGCCTGCTGCTGTTCGCAATTTCTGCTCCACAAAACGGTGAGAAACTGCGAACCGCGGTCAAAGAAGAAATTGATCGCATGCGGGCCGATGGGGTAACGCAGAAGGAAGTCGATCAGGCTGTGAAGGGGTACTTGCAGCAACAGCAGAATCGTCGCACAACCGATGCGGCACTTGCAGGGCTGCTGGAACAAACAACTCGCACCGGACGTGGGTTGAAGTTTACGTCTGACATCGAGGCCAAGATCAAAGGCCTGAAGAAGGCCGACGTCGACGCGGTGATCAAGAAGTACATCGATCACGGCAAGCTGTCTGTAGTGCATGCGGGGGACTTCGAGAAGAAGTAGTCTGCTGAACGGCAGAAATCTTGATTGTCATAGCCGCTGCGGGTTTGCTCCTGCAGCGGCTTTTTTTGCCGAACCTCGTTTTGGTCTCAACAAATCCATCAAGCCGACACACTTTCTGCCTGGCAAAGTCGTGGAGTTGGCGAATACTCGCTTGGTTTGCGCTTCAGAATCGTTGGGGCGCGAACCGATGAGGATGAAGCCGGGGTAACTGCGTCGACTCTGACAGTCGTGTCAGTCATTCCGGGCCTGACGTCAACACCGCGCATTCGCGCTCCACGTTTTTCGCTCGAACATTGCTAGCCAGGGATGGACATGGCGGACGGATCCGCTCAAAACGATTCCTTCCTTTCAAGGATTCTGCAAGGCATCACCGGTGCCGTCGCCCAAAAACCGCGCGCTGCGTTGTGGATGGTGCTGGTACTTTCCTGCGTCTCCATTGGCGCGACCGTTGCCTTCGTTCGGTTCAAGACCGAGCGCTCAGATCTTGTGAGCGAAGATCATCCGGTTCAGCAGGCTTGGGCCGAGTACAAACAGTATTTCGGTGAAGCGTCTGACATTGTGGTTGTTGTCGAAGGTGACAATCCGGCGACTATCCGCAACATCATGGATGACATGGCTGATCGTTTGCAGCGCGAACCGAAGCTGTTTGCCAACGTGCTGCACAAGATTGACGCATCACAAATGCAGGCGAAAGCTCTGCAGTTTCTGACTCAGAACGAACTCAACAAAGCCACCCGGCAGGCCAGAACCTATGGTGGCATATTGCGCCGGGGTGACTGGCGGACGGTGCAGCTGGATAACTACGCGTCGATTCTCGATCGAGAAATCAATAATCGTATTTCCAAAGCACAAAAGCCTGACGCGGTTCTGCTGCAAACTCGACTGCTGACCCGAAGCCTGAACCACTTCTATCGCCGCGCGGCGGACGATTTCAATGTGGATATCGATACGTTTCAGACGCCGTGGCCTCCGAGCGTTCAAGTCGATCAGTACGTGAGTGCTCAGTCGTCTGATCAGGTTTACCTGATGAATGAAGAGGGAACGCTTGGATTCGTCAAGGTATTCGCCGTTGATCAGGAAAGCGAATTTACGGGAGCAACCTGCTGCATCGAACGACTGCGAGAACACGTTGCCGATGTGAATGCGGAATACAAAGACAGCGAATCGATTCGGGTTGCTTTGACAGGCATCCCGATCCTTGAGAACGACGAAATGGTGCGTTCTCAATCCGACATGATCAAAGGCTGCGGCCTTGCACTCTTGGCAGTGGGAACCCTGTTGTTTATTGGGTTCCGTGGAATCCGTCATCCAATGTTGTGTCTGTTGATGCTGGTCATCGCGATGCCCTGGACGTTTGGATTCACAACGGCGGCCATCGGTCATTTCAACATTCTATCCGTTTCGTTTGCCGTGATTTTGATTGGGTTGGGGATCGACTTTTCGATTCACTACCTGTCGCGATATCTACAGCTTCGACACGAAGGCGAAGGGCTTTACCACGCTCTTGTAAACACATCTGGTTCTGTCGGAACAGGAATCGTAACCGCCGCAATCACAACAGCGCTTGCGTTCTTGTGTGCCATCGCGACGGACTTTTCGGGCGTAGCAGAGCTTGGGCTGATCGCTGGTGTTGGAGTTCTTCTCTGTGCTGCGGCGACGTTTGTGGTGCTGCCGGCATTGATTCGGCTTAGTGATGCTGGTGTGCCTGAGGCGAAGCTACCCACACCGATTCAGGGCAATGGCCTGCGTTCTATCATTAACGGCTGGCCGACAGTCGTGGTTGTGTTCTCTCTGCTTATTATTGGTGGAGTCGTCAGCCAGGCCTTCGACTATTCCAGTGGCTCACCGACGCTGCGAGTTGGTTACGATTCGAACCTGTTGCGATTGCAGGGTTCGGATTCTGAATCTGTTCAAATGCAGAATCGGATTGAACGCACTTCGCGCGATTCGTTGCTTTACGCTGTTTCACTTGCAAACAGCGGTCCGGAAGCACTGCAGCGCAAGTTGGAATTCGAGGCTTTGCCGAGCGTCGATCGAGTTGAAGAGCTTGCGTCAAAATTACCGCCGCAGCCAACTCCATCGCAACAACAACAGATCAGCAGCCTCAGATCCCAACTGAGTGGTTTGCCGCCCGAAGTTCCCAACGTGTTCGGTAACGCCGATCCGAAGCGAGTTGGCAAAGCTCTAGACGATCTCTACATGACAGTCGATCGCCTAAGCACGCCTTTGGCGCGATCGGTTCAGCGAGATCTCGATACGTTCCTCAACAACTTTATGGAGCTTCCATTGCAGGGCCAGATTGCCTTGCTGAACGCTTACCAAAACTACATGGCAAGCTCTTTGCTGCGTCAGTATCAAACCATGGCCAACGCCACGAGTTTGGAGCCGGTGCGATATGCCGACTTGCCCGCAGAACTGAGCTCTCGGTTCTTCTATCAGGATGAAGAAGGAAATGAGAAGTGGGTGCTGAAAATCTATCCCACAGAAAACATCTGGGACGAAGCACCACTTACGAAGTTTGTTGAAGATGTTCGCAGCGTCGATGCCTCCGTAACGGGTGCCCCACTACAGAACTACGAAGCGGCTGTTTCCATCAAGAGCAGCTACAAGACCACAGCGATGTACGCGATTGCGATCATCTCTCTGGTTCTTCTCTTCGACTTCCTGAAGCCAGGCCAAAAGCTGCTAACGCTACTGCCACCGATCGCGATTGTTGGTTTTGTTGGCTACACACTGCATCAGCGAAATGGCACGATCAATCCACACATGCTGGTCATTACCTATCTGGTGATGGTTGGATTCATCGGAGCGGTACTGGACTTTCGAAATTTGCGAGACATGTTCCTATCGATGCTGCCGCCACTTGCTGGTGGAGCCATGATGATTGGAACCATGGCCATGTTGAAGATGAACCTGAACCCGGCGAACCTGATTGTTCTGCCATTGGTTCTGGGGATTGGTGTCGACGACGGTGTTCATGTGATGCACGACTATCGGCGTCAGATGAAAGCTGGGCTGAAGGAATACAAGATCTCAGCCTCGACGATTAACGCGATTCTTCTGACATCGCTGACATCGATGGTTGGCTTTGGCAGCCTGATGATTGCATCGCATCAGGGACTCTTCACCGTTGGACTGACGCTGCTAATTGGTGTTGGCTGTTGCGGGTTCATTTCTCTGATACCGCTGCCAGCTATCCTACGATTGGTGGGAAGTTCGTTCGCCGAAGAAGCGACGATCTCGATTCCGGAATCGGCTCGGCAACGTAAGAAACGTGAGAAGGCCGCGGCCGCTGCAGAAGCCGCCGACTCAGAAGAGGAAGAAGCGGACGCTCCAGAACCCCGCCGCCGCAAACGCCGCGCGGCTTAGCGACGCGGTCGGATGCGACACGCAGGGTTGGTCTCGAAAGTACGAACTGCATGAATTACGTACCAGAACGATGGCAACCTCGTTTTGATGCCTATCTTCGCGACAGTGCGCCGCCGGACATCCGCAAGCTAAGTGCAGCCGATTTTCGGTATCATGTTACGATTCGGTTGGCGGACGGCTCACACGCGGTTTTTCATCACGCGTTCTATCTAATCGATCGTGAGCTTAATGAGGTAGCGGTTTTCACTGAGCACTGTGGGTACCACTACTTCCCGCTTCGTGACTCGACGATCGAGCTGCTTGAATGTGTTCGCACAGATGTTGGTACGGACTAAGCAAGAGATCCCGATGAAGAACTTTGATCTGCAACCGCTTGTCGGGGCTGGCCCGCATCGGCCAAATCAGAAGTCGACGACTTCCAGCCCTTCGTTTGATTCGGCTAGCTCGTCCATCACGTCGTAGCCAATGCTTGTGTTGGCCACGTTCAACCACTTCAGGTTCTTTAGCTGACTTAGCTGTTTGAACCCGTCGTCTGTCATTAACGAACCCTTAAGGTTGAGCTTTTCCAGCTTGGTCATTTTCAGAAGGGTTGGCAGAACATCATCGCCCACGCCCGTTGAATCGAGGTTGAGTTCGGTGAGGTTGGTGAGGTCACCGAACTTGTTGAACGTTTCATCGTTGAGACGGGTTTCCCACAAGCCGAGATAGGTCAGGTTCTTCAAAGAACCAATCTCGCTCAGGCCTTCAGGTGTTGGAAGACGGCACTCGCTAAGATCCAGCCAGCTGACTTTCGGTAGTTGGCTAATGGTCTTCAGCCCGGCATCATCGATCGATGTGTCTCGCAGGTTCAGGCGTTCAAGATTCTTGAGTGATGCCAGATGAGCGAAACCTTCGCCGGTGACATCAGTAAGTCGAATACGAAGGCGTTTCAGCTTTTTCAGCCCAGTGATTCCAGCCATCCCTTTGTCGGTGATCTTCGTTGAGTCCATCTGAATAAGTTCGAGGGTCGGAATTTCACAGAGTGCAGCCAGACCAACGTCGCTGACGGTCGTGCAGTAGTTCACGTTGAACGACTTCAGGGGTAGCCCCTTCAGTTTGACAACGCCGTCGTCGGTGACCTTGGACTTCTCTAGTTGGATGTCGGTGAGCGTCTTGATTTGAGCAAGATGGTCGAGGCCCGCGTCCGTGATATTGCTGTTCCGCAAATCGATCGCCTTGAGCTTCCTGAGTCCCGTTAAGACTGCGAGTCCGCTGTCGGACACTGCCGTCCTTCGAAGAATGAGGGCTTTGAGATTTGGAAGTTTGGCCGCGGTTTTCAGCATCTCATCGCCAACAGCAGAGTCTGTGAAATCCAGGCGTTCGAGCCTCTGAAGGCTAGCGAGGTTCTCCATGCCAGCGTCGCTGATTCCCGGGCCGGTGAAAGTCAGCTTCTTCAGGCTTGGCAGCCCGGAGAGGTTTGGAAGCAATTCGGAAATGTCTTCCTGACTGGCCATCGAGGCCTCTTCGACCATGCCAGCTTTGTTTTCCGTCATAAGAAAACCGGCGTCTTTTAGAGTCTTCACCGCCGCAGTGTCGTCTGGTGCTGCAGGAGGAACCGGTTTGCGTCCGGCTGATTTCTTTTCGGAATCTGTTGATTTGCCGCACCCAGCGACGACGAGAACTGTTGTCAGGGCACTGAAAGCCAATAGTGATCGAAAAGACATGTTTGTTGACTCCTGTATTTCAGCCGGCCACACAATTGCCCGGTTGTCTGCAGTTTTTGGCAGCGTTACTATCGTTTTAGCGTTCATGCGATTCTACCGAACGCTAACCCTCCAAACAGACGCGCCTCGATCGAATTCCCAATTTGATTGAGGTTGCTGCTCCAACATTTATTCCTTCAAACAGGAACCAGTGCTCATGACTAACAAATCTTCACGCCGGACATTCCTCGGCCAAAGCACGGCGATCGCGTCGGCGCTTTGGGTTGGAACCGGAACACCGGCCACGGCACGACCGAGTGCCTTGCAAGATCTGTCTGCCGCGTGCATCGGTGTCGGTGGACAAGGAAGTAGCGACACCAGTCACATTGCAGAGCAGGGTGTTCGTATCGCCGGCCTGTGCGATGTTGACGGTGACACGCTGACCAAGAAGGGCCGCGAGTTCAAAGACGCGAAGAAGTTCGACGACTTCCGTGAGATGCTGGATCAACTTGGTGACAAGGTCGACATCGTCACCGTCAGTACTCCAGACCATACTCACGCCGCAGCTGCCATCAAGGCGATGCGGATGAAGAAGCACATCTACTGTCAGAAGCCACTAACATGGTCTATTCGCGAAGCTCGCACCATGCGAGAAGTCGCACAGGAAATGGGTGTGGTCACTCAGATGGGTAACCAGGGCACATCTGAAAACGGTTTGCGTGAAGCTGTCGAAGTTATTCAGTCTGGCGCGATCGGCGATGTTTCTGAGGTCCACATTTGGTCGAACCGACCCGTCTGGCCACAGGGTATTGGTCGACCAGACGGTGAAGATCCAATTCCGGAAAACCTTAACTGGGATGCGTGGATCGGTCCGGCTCCAATGCGACCGTTCAAGAAGGGTGCTTACCACAGCTTCAACTGGCGTGGCTGGGCAGATTTCGGAACCGGTGCTCTGGGCGACATGGCCTGTCACACAACCAACATGCCTGTGATGGCTCTCAAGTTGTGGGATCCGGTTGCGGTAACTGCAGTGAAGAACCCAGGACTCTTCGAAGGCGAGACCTTCCCAGGTAGCTCGTCGCTGATGTTCGAATTCCCTGAACGCGAAGGTTTGCCGGCAACCAAGTTCTACTGGTACGACGGTGGCAACCTGCCAAGCGACGAAATTATTTCTCAGCTTCCAGCTTCCTTCCAGAAGCGAATCCAGAAGCAGAAGTAAGGCGGTCGCAAGACTAGTGGAGCAGTCGTCGTAGGCAGCAAGGGACTCATCTTTTCACCAGACGACTACGCTGCAAAGTATGTCATGCTGCCACAGGAAGACTTCAAAGACTACG
>JBGCDN010000618.1:0-2522 GCA_045105495.1 Planctomycetaceae bacterium | reverse complement strand
GGATCGCCGCTGAACACTGTCTCGCTCCCAGTTTCAAGGAGACGCGTTGGGATCGCATAGTTGAATGCTACTTACTGCTGGAGCAGACAACGAATTCGCCGATACATCGCCTGAATCGCGCAATCGCCGTTGCAGAGTGGCAAGGGGCAGAGGCTGGGCTTGGCGTATTGGATGGTTTCGAGCCGCCGGGTTGGCTCGAATCCTCGTACCAATGGTTTGCTGTTCTCTCCACGTTGCACACTGGGGCTGGCAATGCAGAGGCGTCGCTTGAGTATTATAAAGTCGCCTGCAAACTTGCTCCCACTGATGCTGTTCGCGACCTCTTACATCGTCGTTGGGCGGGTTCGAATGGCTAAGGTCGTCGGCTATTGTCGGCCCGGGCTCAAAACGGGCAGAGGGCAAAGTCGTCTTGCTGAAGCAGTGCGTGGGCAGTCATTGCTGACGGCGCCATTTTGACGCCGGGCAGGAGATCGGCTTTCCTGATGCCGCGAGCGGCTGCTGTCTGGCCGCAGAGGTAGATTGTTGTTCTGTTGGCTTGCAGTGCAGCGATGACTTTCGCGTTGTGGTTCTTTCGACCTTCGTTTGTCTTCGTATAGAAGTCCGAGTTGGTCACATCGATTGCTGCCTTGCCGTGAACGACAATTGCGACTTCGATGTTCTTCGCGGCGGCGCCGGATTCGATGTTGAGGTTGATGAACCGTGCAGCGCTGTTGAAGGTTTGGTTGATTGAGGCCTCGCCCGACTTGTCGGCAACATCAAAGCACAATTTCAACGTAGTGCTGGCATCCAGCTTTATGTCCGATTCGACACTTGCCACCTTGCCAAACTCGAGGATTACTTTCCCCGGATGGAATCGATCCTTTTGATGCGGTGATGCAAGGGCGGTCAGTGTCAGGATGCAGAACGCGACCTTTGTATTCATGCGATTGGTTCTCGTGATGGAATCGGGAGTTGAGGCTAGAACTGTTTGTCGAACTTGAGGCGGATCGAACTCTGGTTCATCGGACCGACGCCACAAGGCCACAGAAAGCCACTTAACTCAATATGTCGTGAATCACTTCCCCTGCGACGTCGGTCAGGCGGTAGCTGCGGCCGTTGTGGAAGTAGGTCAGGCGTTCGTGGTTGATGCCCAGCAGATGCAGCAGCGTCGCGTGCAGGTCGTTTACACTGACTCGGTTCTCGACGGCTGCGTAGCCAATCTCGTCTGTTTCGCCGTAGCTGGAACCGGCTTTGATTCCGGCGCCGGCCATCCATTGCAGGAACCCGTTTGGGTTGTGATCTCGGCCATTGCCGTTTTGCGAAATCGGCATGCGACCAAACTCGCCGCCCCAGCTGACAAGTGTGTCGTCCAGCAGTCCGCGTTCTTCCAGGTCCGACAGCAATCCTGCGACCGGGACGTCGGTGGCCTGGCAGTGGTGCGTATGGTTCTGTTCGATGTTGTTGTGAGCATCCCATGCGCCATCGCTATAGACCTGCACGAACCGCACACCGCTTTCGATCAGTCGTCGAGCCATCAGGCACTTTGTTCCGTACGAACGCGAACGGGAGTTGTCGATGCCGTACAGCCGATGCGTGGCTTTGGTTTCTCGTGAAAGGTCAACGACTTCAGTGGCTTCGGTCTGCATGCGGTAGGCCAGTTCGAACGATTGCATGCGGTTCGCGAATTCAGTGTCGCCCGGATGCCGCTGCATGTGTTCGCCGTTTAGCCGAGCCATCAGGTCAAGCTGCGCGCGTTGGTCTTTGGCGGTGATTTGAGGTTGACGCTTAAGGTTCAGAATCGGTGCGCCCTGGGAACGAAAGAGTGTTCCCGCGTAGGTTGACGGAAGAAAGCCCGAGCCCCAGTTGTGTGGGCCACCCTTGGCCCCTTTGGTATTGCCGAGCACGACGTAGCCGGGGAGGTTTTGGTTTTCCGTCCCAAGCCCGTACGTGATCCATGCTCCCGCTGTCGGAAAACCAGGGCGAGGCAGTCCGCTGTTGATCTGGTAGATCGCCGGGACGTGGTCGTTCGATTCGCTGTAGCACGATTTGATGAACGCCATCTTGTCGACATGCTGTGCGACGTTGGTGTATCGGTCGCATACTGGTTGTCCGGTTTCGCCGTACTGACGGAATCGAAACGGGCTTTTCATCAGCGGGCCGGGGTTGCCGAAGAACGCTTTGATGTCGGTGGTTTGCCCATCGCGTTTGGTCAGTTCGGGTTTCGGGTCGAACATGTCAACGGCGCTGGGCGCGCCTTCCATGAACAGCCAGATGACGGACTTGGCCTTCGCCGGAAACTGAGAACGCCACGGCGAAAGCGATGTACGTTCTGATTCAACGCCGAGGAGATTTTGTTCGGACAGCAGGTTCGCCATCGCGATCATGCCCGCACCACTGCCGGCTCGCCTGAGCCAGTCGCGACGAGAGAGCGGGGCTGTGATGCGGCCGCACGGAAAGTTGGGTTTCGGTTCGTTCATGATTTTTGTCCGTTAGTAGGCCGGACCGAGCTGAGCGAAGTTCCGGTACGATTGCCGAAGCGGCGT
>JBGCDN010000617.1:0-11752 GCA_045105495.1 Planctomycetaceae bacterium | reverse complement strand
GTTCTTCGTGTCGATTCCAATTGCTGCTGGGCCATCTTCCGACCGGTTGCCTGAAATGGTGCTTTCGTTCAATCGAAATCCCTCTTCCCAGATTCCGAAGTCTTGCTCCACGAATCGAGCGCGAATAGCTCCATTATCATTGCCCGAAATAGTCGATTCATCGACTACGAACCGTGTAGCGCCAAAAATACCGGACTGGGCGTTCTCAGAAATCTCAGTCCTGTACACATTTGGTCCTGCCTCAACTGATGGGGCAATTGAAACTCCATTTCCGCCATTCCGCACTACCCGGCTGTCGTTGAAGAAAATGGGGGTTTCTGCCCCCTGCTGGACTTCGACACCATGGGAAGAGTTTCCGGCGATGAGAGACTCTATGATGCTCACCCAGCGTGTCGTATGGACAGAGACTCCAACACCTTCGTTGTTCTCTACGGTCGACCTCTGGAGAACCCACGAGCTGGAGTGATGTTCCAAATCACTCGTTTCAAATACAAACAAGCCAGCACCACCTAAGGGTGCTGTGTTATCAGAGATAGCAGAGTCTTTCACTTCGAACGAACCGGTAAGCGTCAAACCACCGCCGACACCATCAGAGGAATTGGCTTCAAACGTACTTCGCCTGATGACAGCTTTGTCTGCGTGAACGGCTCCACCTGAAACTGACTTATCAGGGGTTCCACTCCCGGTGTATTCAACAGAGTTCCGTCTGAAGATCACGTTCTTCGAATAGAAGTTCGACGCATGAACCGCTCCACCAGTCAGCTCATCAGCATCGCCACGCACGGTGTTGTCGACCAGTTTGGAATCGGCAATCGTCAGTCGGCCTGAACCAGCCAGAATTGCGCCACCGGATTCCGTATGAAAACCGTTTCGCAAGACAAGTTCCTTCAGTGCCACGGAACCAGCCGTCGTGATCTCAAAGATCCGAGACTCCGAACCCGCATCGATTCTTGTGTCGCGGCCGACAATCTCCACCGCTCCATCAATTTCAATCTGACCGAGGTCCAGATCGATGACCCCGCCTTGCAAAGAAGGGTCGAAGACAATCTTGTCACCCCCGGAACCTGCCGTTGAACCATCAACAGAGGTATTCGTGTTCGCTGCGTGAACCGCCTCGCGCAGCGTCACTTCGCCATCGACGTCCATGTTGTCGGCGAGACTTGTCACCGTGATGGTCGACAGCAGGCAGCGTTCTTCAAGCTGCTGTGAGCTGTCGGTCTGGCGAGTCGATTTGCGGCGACGTTGAAAAGCCATCTGAGCGGTTTCCTGCAGAGTGCGGAATGGTGGACACATCAACGCTACCCGCTGTGCGGTGTGCTGCCGCCGCCAACGCTTAAAATCCGCCCATCCATACCTCGCCTGCTCAAGTACTCTCAATCAAAACGATTGCGCCGGCCACCAGATGCCACAGAGTTGTTGGTTTTTGACAACAACGTGGAGAACGTGAGTTAGGCGATCTATTCGAGCAGCTTGGCCTGATTCGATTCCCACCTCAGTTTCGATATAGTGGCGAACTTACTGGGAGTCGCGGCAAGGTTGTGATCACATCCGGGTGGCCGGGATTGGACTGAGCCCGCGAAGGAAACCTCGGAGGTTCTGCTCGTTTGTCGATCAGCTTCGTCCATCTACAACGTGATCTACCGTACCTTTCCGACCTCAGTCGTCTCCCTTTTTAGCCTTACGTCCAACACGAAAGCCCACGGCAATCCAATGGAAACCGCGACAGGAATAGCTCTTTCATCTCTTGTTCAAAAGCTCCAGCCTTCCGCAACAATCGCTGCTGCAGCAAAAGCCAAAGAACTGAAATCTAAAGGCGTCCAGGTTCGTGAGTTCACACTGGGAGAACCGGACTTTCTTACGCCTGAACATATCCGCGAAGCCGCGAAAGTTGCGATGGATGCCGGGCACACGCACTACACGCCAGCAACCGGTATTCCGGCTCTCAAAGAAGCCATCTGTCAACGCTTCGAAGAAGACCATGGCGTTAAGTACGCCGCCAACGAAATTGCTGTTTCGAACGGAGCCAAGCACTCAATCCACAACGTGCTGACCGCGATTTGTAACCCGGGCGATGAAGTTCTCATCCCCGCTCCCTACTGGGTCAGCTACAGCGCGTTGGTTGAACTGACGGGGGCGACGGCAACGCTGCTGCCGACACAGCAAGACGATGGTTTTTGCATGCGGCCTGAAGACTTCGAAGCCGCGATTACCGATCGCACGAAGTTGGTCATGATTAACAACCCGTGCAACCCAACCGGGGGCGTGTATCCGGTCGAGTGGCTCGAACAGATCGCGAAGATTGCGGTCGCGAAGGGCATCGTCATTCTGTCTGACGAGATCTACGAGAAGCTAATTTACGACGGTTTCGAATTCCGCAGCTTCGCCACATTCGGCGACGACGTGCGAGCACAAACAGTGGTCGTGAGCGGTGTTTCCAAAGCGTACGCGATGACTGGTTGGCGGATCGGTTGGACAATGGCTCCAGCAGCTCTGACTGCCGGGTTCACAAAACTGCAGAGTCAACAGACTTCGAACCCTTGCAGCGTGAGTCAACACGCAGCGATTGCCGCTTTGACCGGCCCGCAGGATTGCGTGGAAGAAATGCGGCTGAAGTTTGCCGAACGACGCAAGTACGTACTAAGTCGTTTGGCCGAAATGCCGGGCGTCAGCATGGCCGAACCGGGTGGAGCCTTCTACGCGTTCTTTAATGTCAGCGAACACTTTAACCGACAATTGAAGTGTGGAGTGACAGTCGAGAACTCGTCCGATTTCTGCACAGCGCTGCTGGAGAATGCTCACGTTGGACTAGTGACCGGCGATGCATTCGGTTCACCCGGTTACGTTCGATTGTCGTTCGCAACGGACATGGAAACCATCGAAGCTGGATTGAACCAGTTGGCAGATTTTCTGTCTTAGAGAACAACGAAGGCGGTTTGGTGCCGAACCCAGGTTTCCGAAAAAGTTCCAACAAGTAGGCGCGTCTTCTCCGGGGGGAGAAGGGGCACAAAACGCTTGCGGGTTGTTTGCGGAGTTTCCCCCCACAAATCGTTTGTTGAACGCAGCCATCTCGTCGAGAACCCAACATGGCAACAGCAACCGCAAAGAAGAAAACGGCCGGCAACTACACCGGCGCGGATATCGATGTTCTTGAAGGACTCGAACCGGTTCGACTTCGCCCCGCCATGTACATCGGCGGTGTCGATTCGCGAGGACTGCATCACCTGTTGTGGGAGATCGTTGATAACTCGGTCGATGAATTCCTTGCCAAAGAATGCGATCGCATTACGGTCACGCTGCACAAAGATGGTCAGTCGCTAACGGTGCAGGACAACGGTCGAGGCATCCCTGTCGATAAGCACCCAAAGGTCAAGAAGTCGACGTTGGAAGTCATTCTCACGACGCTGCACGCAGGCGGAAAATTCTCTGCCAAAAACTACGCTCGCAGTGGCGGTTTGCACGGCGTCGGTTCATCTGTCGTGAACGCGTTGTCTGAAGAAATGGTCGCAACCGTTCGTCGAGACGGCAACGAATACGTTCAGCGATACAAACGCGGCAAGCCAACCACGCCCGTCAAGAAGACGAAGAAGACTCGCGGTAGTGGAACCGCCATCTTCTTCCGGCCAGACAGTTCGATCTTCCGTCGCGTTCATTACAACGCCGACACCATTCGTCAGCACTTGGAAGACATCTCTTACATCCACGGTGGCCTGACCATCGTGTTCAAAGACGAAGCGAAAGGCGAAACGCACGAGCTTTCGCACCCGGAAGGTATTTCTTCTTACCTGACCAAGATCATCAATGAAGGTCAGAAGAAGCCCGTTCACGAAACGATGTTCACCGCTGAAAAAGACGACGGCGACGCGAAGGTCGAATGCGTTTTGAAGTGGACCGAATCGACCGACGAACAGGTTCGCAGCTACGTAAACGGCATTCGGACTCGATCGGGTGGAACGCACGAAAGCGGCTTGAAGACGGGAATCGCCAAAGCCGTCCGCAACTACATTGACGTCCACAACTTCAAGCAGAAGGGCGTCACCATCACGACAGATGATATCCGCGAAGGCGTTGTCGCGGTTCTGTCTGTGTTCCATGGCGATCCGATGTTTCAGGGCCAAACCAAAGAGCGTTTGAACAATCCGGAAATGAACGGCGCCGTCGATGGTCTCATTCGTCCGGCTCTTGAAACATGGCTCAACAACAATCCATCCGTCGCCGACGGAATCCTCGGCCGCATCGTCCTCGCCGCCCGCGCGCGGATGGCGAGTCGTGATGCGGTGAAGGAAGTGCGGCGCAAATCGCCGTCTTCGAAGCGAACCAACCTGCCTGGCAAACTGGTCGATTGCAGTCCCGGAAAGAATGGTGAGACAGAACTATTCATCGTGGAAGGTGAATCGGCCGGCGGTACTGCCGTCATGGGACGGAACACGAAGACCCAAGCTGTCCTGCCGCTGAAGGGAAAGATTCTCAACACCGAATCAGTATCGATTTCGAAGGTGCTCAAGAATCAGGAGATCAACGACCTCGTCGATGCACTGGGAACCGGGTTCGGACCCAACTTCGACATCCACAAGCTGCGTTACGACCGCATCATTCTACTGATGGACGCCGACAGCGACGGCTACCACATTAGCACGCTGCTGCTGACATTCTTCTTCCGTCACATGCCTGAACTCATCCGGCAGGGCAAACTGTATTTGGCCCAACCACCGCTTTACCGAATCCATGTTGGTAAACAGGTTCAATACGCTCAAGACGAGGCCGAAAAGGAAGAAATCCTCGCAGAGATTCCGGCCAAGCGAAGAGGAGAAGTTGGTCGCTTCAAAGGCCTTGGCGAGATGAGCGCCAGCCCACTGCGACACACCACGCTCGACCCGGACAAACGCATCCTCTTGAGGGTCGACATCGAAAGCCAACTCGAAGCGCACAACACGTTTCATTCACTTCTGGGCAAAGACGCCTCCGAGCGATACCGCATGATCATGGACGAAGCCAGCTTCGTGGATGATGTTGATCTGTAGGGCAGTCGGTCGCGAGTGTCACTTCGAATTTTCCGACCGCCGCCGTTCTGAAAGTTCGGTGTTGAAAGCTGTGGCGCAGCGACTCGAGTACTCAAGGAGTAATTCGCGAGATGGTATCTCGCGAACTGTATAACTCAGACTTGCAGCGATGCTGTTCGCCACCCGCTCCCGAAGCACGCTGTCATCGCTTTGGACGATCACGAGTTGCTGAATGCTGTCAGTGACTTCGAACGCCAAAATCTGAAGCTGGCATGGCGATGTTTTCGGACCATGCCGGATAACGTCCTTGATTGAGTCAGTCTGAAACTCGGATATTCCAAGGTCGTTTCCGGTTTGAGCACTCTTATTGAACGCTAGCACAACGTGCTTCGCCAACTCCAGCCGGGGCATCGAAAGGAATTCGATGCCGAGAGTGGATACATCCGGTTCGAATCAATCTCTAGTTGATAGGTCTCGTTGCCATCGTCAGGCACTGGTTCGAAGAAGACGATCCACTCATCGGGACCAGCATGTATTTGGACCCACGTGTCTTTCGCAGTCGCCTTCTTACCAAACGCGTTGGGAATTCTCACAGAAGCGTAGCCCAGGTTCAGTTCAACTTCATTCGGTGATGAAGTCGGCGAGATAACTTTTGGCACAGTTTCAAGCCGGACACGTCCGTCTCCGGCGAGCAATTCCTGGTACAAGAGATAGCCTTGAATCCGGGGCTTGACCAACACGACCACGATGCTGGCCAGGATTAAGCCCCAAACTAACCGTCGCTTCATTTGCTCCCTCGGCACAAGTGGTTCAAGCTAATTCCACACCGTCGTACGCGTCACCAAGTCGCAGCTCTGCATCAATTTCATCGAACCTTATGCATTCATCCGGGCCTGAAACGATTCGGCGTTCAAAGCCTTGCAAACCCCGCTGGTAAACGATGGCTCTGACTGAGTCTTGCTCAAGCATGACGTAATGAGTCAGCGTCGGGATGGTTAGATACGCGTCGCACTTTTCGCCCTCGTCTGTCCGGCGAGTGCTATCCGAAAGCACTTCGAAAATGACGGCGGGAGAATCCTGGAAACTGTCGCCCTGTGGATTTGCCGAACACACAATCGACACGTCGGGATAGTAGAATCGAGTCTGGTCCTTCATCCGGATCCGAATCTTTGTATCCGAATTGAAGGCTCTGCAGGGCTCGCCGTTTAGCTGACCAAATAGATGGCCCAAAACGTTGGTTGCGATGATGTTGTGTGAATTCTTCGCCCCCACCATCGCATACACGTAGCCAGCGATATACTCGTGTTTGACCTCGGAACGGTCCTCGCCTTTGAGGTACTCTGCGACGGTAACGAACGTTCTCTCTGGTACCGAACTCATTTGTGATCTTCCTTGTCCGGATTGTCGCAGAGCTACCCACTACGAACAACAAAGATTACGCGAATGTGCAACAGCAGTCGTCTGAACATCTTGATCCGACAAGAATTGGAATCTGACTACGACGCCATCCGTCGACTCCTGACCGAGGCGTTTCCAACCAAGGCTGAAGCTGATTTGGTTGATCGTCTTCGAGGGAACCAGAAGCTTGTGATCTCCAGCGTCGCCATTGATTCCGACACCGATGAAGTTGTTGGCCATATCGCGTTCAGCCCTGTGACTCTATCTGAACCAACCGTCTGCGCGGGGCTTGGGTTGGCTCCGGTGGTGGTGAAGCCTGATTGTCAATCAAGGGGCGTTGGTCGTCAGTTGATCGAATCGACGCTTGATTCGTGTCGTCGGTCGGGGACAGATTTCGTCGTCGTTCTTGGTGAACCGGGTTACTACAAACGATTCGGGTTCGCCCCCGCGTCTGAGTTTGGCTTGGGGAATGAGTACGGTGTGGATGATCCATTCATGGTCCTGGAATTGCGACCCAGCTGTCTGAAAGCAGCGACTGGAGTTGTTAGCTACGCCACCGAGTTCGCGGATCTCGAATAGGGGCGATGTCCGACCATGGCTCGGCGGAGTCCGAATACTCGGCAATTCAAGACTCCCGAGTAGGATCACTCATGCCAAGCGCTGCTCGGTCCGGCTTTTCTATGCCGCCGTCGTTTAAAGACTTTCTCAAGTACGATTATGAATACTGCCATCAAGTGCGTTGCCTTTGACGCGGTCGGAACCATCATCGACTGCGAACCGTCTGTATCCGCGATCTATGCAGAAGTTGCGTCGAACTTCGGATCGCACATGTCAGCCACCGACGTCGGAAAGAAACTGGGAACCGCGATGGCTGTCTTCGATGAAGACTCGGCCGAGCATGACTTTCGAACCACAGAAGCGCGAGAGTTCGAACTTTGGAAAGAGGTCGTGCGGCGTGTCGTTGATGATGTCGATCGCTTTGACGAATTCTTCGACGAACTGCACGAACGGTTCGGTCAACCGGACGTATGGCGACTGTGTGACAACGTTGCCTCGACCTTCGAAGCCCTGCAGCAGCAAGGCATCACTGTCGCAATCGCTTCGAACTTCGATGGAAGGCTGCACAAAGTTTGCGATGCGTATCCTGAACTCGCAGACATCAGCATTCGGGTCATCTCATCAGAAGTTGGATACAGAAAACCCTCGCTGGGCTACTACAATGGTCTGACGGAAGCATGCGGCTGTCCGGCCAATGAGATTTTGATGGTGGGCGATACACCGCTGAACGATGATGATGGTGCAGTTGCGGCGGGGTTAAACGCTGTGCTGGTCGACCGGACGCGAGATGCCGATCTTCCGCAGCGAATAAGTTGTCTAAGCCAGATTGTTGAACTGATTTCCGCGTGACGAACCAAGCAAAACCACTCATAGCCGCGAAAGCTCTTTCAGTCGCGTTCCGCAAGCACGAACCCATTCTGCGTGATGTGGATTTTGGGATTGGGAAGGGTGAATTTGTTAGTTTGCTGGGGCCATCGGGCTGTGGAAAATCGACGCTGTTGCGCCTTATCGCAGGACTTATTGAACCAACGGGTGGCTCAATCGAAGTTGATGGCAAGCCTCCGGTTGTTGCGAGACGCTCGAACCAAAACGTAGGCATTGTTTTTCAAGATCCGGTGCTGCTGCCATGGAGAACCGTTGAACGGAATATTTGTCTCCCGGGAGAACTTACCGGAACGCCAACCAAGTCGATTAGCGATCTTTTGAGGCTAGTTGGACTAGAGCCGACCGACGCGAACAAACGTCCGTCCGAACTCTCCGGCGGCATGCGAATGCGAGTCTCTCTGGCTCGTGCACTGGTCACGCAGCCGGACTTGTTTCTACTGGATGAACCATTCGCTGCACTCGACGATGTTCTCCGACAACAGCTCAACGAAGAACTTCTCCGCATTCGTGAACAGCAGAAATGCACAACCGTTTTTGTAACGCACAACGTGTCGGAAGCGGTCTTCCTTAGCCAGCGGATTCTGGTTCTCTCAAGTGGTCCTGCCAATATCGCCACGCAGATTGAGGTGCCGTTCGACTATCCGCGTGAATCGAGTCTAAAAGGAACGCCCGAATTTGCAGCGCTAGTGCAGCAAGTCAGCGAGCAGCTTCGAGGAGCCGCAACATGCGCTGGTTGATTTGGCTCTGGAGAGAACTGTGGCCACCGGCACTTTTCTTCGCGCTGTTCGTGATGGGCTGGTCGGCGTTTGTCTCGGGATTTGATATCAAGCCGCTTATCCTGCCCGGTCCAATGCGGGTACTGGAAGCCGCAACAGAGAATCAAAGTGAGCTGCTTAGTTCGACATGGCTTACGGCGAAAGCTTCGCTGCTGGGGCTGCTGGCAAGTCTCGTCATAGGAACCATGGTGGCTATGTTGTTTGCGTCGTCTGGTGTCATCCGTCGCGGTGGCTATCCGTACGCAATTTTCCTGCAAACAGTTCCCATCATCGCGATCGCGCCGCTCATCGTCATTTGGTTTGGACCAGGGTTGCGAAGTGTTGTGATCGTCTCTTTCATCCTGAGCGTGTTCCCCATCATTACGAATGCGACAACGGGGTTACTTTCGGCTGACACGAATTTGGAAGAACTTTTTCGGCTGCACAACGCAAGCTGGCTGCAAACCCTTATCAAGCTGCGGCTACCATCCGCAGTCCCATTCATCCTCGCTGGTTTGAAGATCGGGGTTGGAGCCGCTGTCATCGGTGCGTTGGTTGGCGAGTTCTTTGTGGGCTTCGAAGCGGATGAATTTGGCCTTGGCTATCTGATTCGGCGATATCAGGACGAGACAACAAACCTGTTCGCCGCAGTTCTTGCGTCGACGCTGCTTGGCGTGGCGATGTTCGCTCTAGCGTCTGGCCTGTCTCGACTTGTGCTGTCTCGATGGTTTGGCGAATCGACGACAGTTTGAGTCCCGCACGTCGTCGTGCTTGGTTTTTCCGCAAGAGACGCAAAGAGGCGAGGCGGCCGTCTTTTCGTGCCTTCTTGTAATTTTTGTGGCGATTGCTTTTCCATGATCCGTCCCATGTGGTTCCGCCTCGGTAACATGGCACTATGAAAGCCACCGACTTCCACAAATCCAGCCTGCATGTGATGGCCAAGCCGATTGGTCCAATCTGCAATCTCGACTGTGAATATTGCTATTACTTGCACAAGGAAAAACTCTACAGCGACCACGAACGCTGGAAGATGACAGAGCAGCAACTGGAATCATTTGTTCGGCAATACATCGAAGCTCAACCACCTCAGGCGAAAACCATCACCTTTGCCTGGCAGGGGGGAGAACCAACTCTGCTTGGCGTTGCGTTTTTCGAGCGAGCGGTTGAGTTCCAGAAGAAGCACAAGCCAGATGGCGTTGTCATCGAGAATGCGTTCCAAACGAACGGCGTTTTGGTTGATGACGACTGGTGCCAGTTCTTCCTCAAGAACAAGTTTCTAATCGGCCTGTCGATGGATGGCCCGGCCGATTTGCACGACCGCTATCGCTACGACAAGAAAGGCGATCCAACCTTCACCGCAACGCTTAACGCGATGAAGCAATTCAAGCAGCATGGCGTCGAATTCAATGTGCTCGTGTGCGTGAACCGTCACAACGCCGACCATGGAAAACGTGTGTACTCGTATCTGCGTGATACGGGTGCGAAGTTCTTTCAGTTCATTCCGATTGTTGAACAGCGAGGCGTCGGCCAGCATCCCGAGACGCCCGTCGAGCCAGGGGACCATGCGCACGAGCATCTTGTAAGTTCACGCAGCGTACTGCCTGATCAGTTTGGTCGTTTCCTGATTTCGATCTTCGACGAGTGGATTCGGCGCGACGTTGGCAAGGTGTTCGTTCAGATTTTCGATCAGGCATTAAGTGCCTGGATGGGCATGGAACCGTCGCTGTGCGTGTTCAAGAAAGACTGCGGCCGGGCTCTGGCGATTGAACATAATGGCGATCTCTACAGCTGCGATCACTTTGTTGAAGCTGACTACAAGCTTGGAAATATCGGCGATGTATCGCTTGCCGAATTGGCGAACAGTGATCGCCAGCTTGAGTTCGCGAATGCGAAATCCAAAACGCTGCCGCAGTACTGCCTGGATTGCGAAGTTCGTTTCGTGTGCAACGGCGAGTGCCCCAAGAACCGGTTCATCGAGACACCTTCTGGTGATGCTGGCTTGAACTACTTGTGCGAAGGCTACCGCGCGTTCTTCAATCACATTGATCCGTGGATGAAAAAGATGGCAGCCGAAGTGAAGGCTGGTCGGCCTGCAGCAAACGCACTGCAGGGTGGAAGCAACAAGCAAACGATTGGCCGTAACGACCCGTGTCGATGTGGCTCTGGCCGGAAGTTCAAGAAGTGCTGTGGCGCTCGATAGTCTGTTGTAGCAGTTTTAGTCTGGCTCATTGCTCTCGAAAAATCGCCCGATGGTCCTTGGAGATTGGAACCAAGTCGGAAGTTCGTCACGAAACGCGCTTACAGAGAGTTCTCCGGTGCTGCTCACGCTGCACGTGATGGCTCCATCGCGACCGGTGGTGTAGAGGCGGCTTGATGGGTAAACCGTTGCAAGCTTCTTAGTGCTTCGGCTCCGGCTGCTTGCCACGACAACGCCAGGACTTGCCCATTGATCTAGCTCGGCCGTGTTGTCCGATGTGCTCCCATGATGTGGAGCCAACAGAACATCGACCGGTTCAATGGTTTTGCTCATCAAGTTGCGTTGGCCAGTGCCGCTGACGTCGCCAGTTAGGAGAACGCGTTTGCCGGCGTACTCCAATAGCAGCACGATGCTGGATGCGTTATCGTCTTCGAACTCGTTGGTGGCAGAGACTCCCGGATGCAAAACCGAAATGCTGACGGAACCGAATTTCAGGGGCTGTCCACGCTGCACCGTTGTGATTGGAATGCCTAAACCAGCAACCGTTTCACGCACATTGATAGCGCCGTCTTCTACAGATTCCACGAACGACTGTGGCACCATAAGCGCACCCACGTTTGTTTCCTTCAACAGCTCTGCGGTGCCATTGAAATGGTCGAGATCCGCATGTGTGATCGCCAACGTGTCGAGGCTGGCATAGCCGCGATCCCACAAACACCCCTGAACCGCGCGGGACGCTCGCAGGGCACTGTCCATGGATCCGACATCGACCAGCAGTGTCTGTCCTTCCGGGTTCTCAACAAGAATGCACAGTCCATGACCAACATCCAGAAATGTGCATCGCAGGCGTTCTTTATGCTGCCGGAACGAAGCTGGTATTAGCCCCACCAAAACCCAAATCAGCATGCCACAGATGATTCGCATGCGCCACGTCGTTGTTCGGGTAAGTAGTAGGGTCACGA
>JBGCDN010000616.1:0-3424 GCA_045105495.1 Planctomycetaceae bacterium | reverse complement strand
GCCGCGAGATCGTGCGGCGATAAGCTGCTGAAACTACTTGTTAAGAGTCATCACATGCACAGGCCAGTTCCGCGTCGAACCGCACTCAAGGCAGCCGGAGTCACCGTTGCTCTGCCGCTTCTTGAATCGATGAACCGATCCATCGCGCACGAACCAGATCAGCCGCCAAAGCGAATGGTTCTTGTCTGCACAGCGCTCGGGTTACATCCGCCGTCGCTGTTTCCAAAGACCACGGGAACCGACTACGACACCACTGAGTACCTCAGTCTGCTTAAGGATCATCGCAAGGATTTCACGCTGTTCTCCGGCCTGTCGCATCCGGATCAGTCGGGCAAGGAACCGCACGACACGGAAATGACTTTTCTCACCGCAGCCCGCAATCCTGGTCTCGGCGGTTTCCGAAATTCGATCTCTGTCGATCAGGTCGCCGCCAACAAGATCGGTCGCGAAACTCGGTTCTCTTCGATCCAGCTTGGAACGAACACGCAAGAGAGCCAGTCGTACAACAGGAACGGCGTAATGCTGCCCGCGTGGACTCGCCCGTCGCAGGTATTCGCACGACTGTTTCTCGCTGGAACACCGGCCGAAGTGAAGCGGCAGCGCACGCAGCTCGCCACCGGCCGCAGTATCCTCGACGCCGTCGCACAGCAGACGAAGTCTCTGAATCGGAAGGCGAGTTCCACAGATCGAAATCAACTCGACGAATACTTCAGCGCCATTCGACAAGCCGAATCAGAACTCACCGCGGCCGAATCGTGGATCGACAGACCGAAGCCCAAAGTCGATATCAAACCGCCGACGGACATCGTTGATTCCACACAACTTACGGATCGGATCCGCGCGATGCTGAACCTGATTCCGTTGATCTTGCAAACCGATTCTACACGCGTGGTAACCGTCATGATTCAGGATCATCTTGCGGTTCCGAAAATCAACGGTGTCTCGGCCGAACATCACAATTTGTCGCACCACGGTCAGGATTCGACAAAGATCGCACAACTCAAGATCATCGAAACTGAATTCCTGAAGTGCTTCAACGGTCTTCTTTCCGGCCTCAGCAAACGAACGGAAACCAGCACCCGATTGCTCGATTCAACATCCGTCCTCTTCGGCAGCAACCTTGGTAACGCCAACGCTCATGACCCAACGAACCTACCAATCATCCTTGCCGGCGGCGGCTACAAACACGGCCGTTACACCGCATTGGACAGCAAGAGCAACACACCGCTCTGCAACCTGTTTGTCAATCTGCTGAACAGGATGGGTGTCGAGTCGGATCACTTTGGAACCAGTACCTCGATGCTCGATCTGTAGTTCCGCAAGCTGACGGCTCTGGCCTTCTCGGAGGTAATTGAGACAAAATGACAACGTCATCCGACAAGCAGACAACTATCCGAGCAATCATCGCTGTTGCTGATGGATTGGGTCTCGACGTTGTTGCCGAGGGCATCAAGACCGTCGCGCAATTGGAAATGCTCTCATCGACGGGCCGTGAGTTCGCCCAGGGCTTTCTATTCTCCCGGCCGCTCCCACCGCATGAGTTACACGCGTTCGTGATGGAAGGGCTTGCCGGCGACCGTCTTGCGTTGGCCCGTTAAGAACCCAGCGTAGCGTCGTACTTCCCCAATTGTACGACCTTCGAATTGCAGGGTTCGAGAACGCGATAAGGAACGTTCAGTCTTCAGCTTGTATGATTTGTGAGCCTATCAACGTCGCTGCTTCTTCTGCTCCGTTTTGATATAGGTGAACTCGGGGCAGGCAGGCGATGGGTTGGTTGCGGATGAACCTGATCACATCTTCTGCAGTCAATGAAAGACTGGTTGACCGAGGCTGCTGATCGTCGTACTTCCGCCTCCGAGGAACCAACATCGCCGGCACACCCAGGGCCGTTGTTTCATGGGCCAGGTTGTAGCCAGCGGCTCCAACGACACACTGTGCTGAAGCTATCAAGTTGATAACCGGGAACCCGGTCCTGTTCGGGTCTAAGAATCGAACGGGGAGAGTCGGTTCTAAAGAGAGAACTCGATTCGCCAGCAACCGAAGCTCGTCGCATTCTTCATGAGTTCCACTTCCCACGATAACGACACCCGTACTGTCATCGGTCGGTTCTATCTCGTTGGCACTGCGGATAAGGAACGGGGCTGTTTGAACACAGTTCGTGTGCGATGAAAATGGCGATCGTTCACCGCACTCAATGACCATGTCATAGTTCGCCTTAACGAAATTGATTAGACGGAACGATTCCACGTACTCCGCCGGCAAATGGCGGCTGACGAGAACTCGCTTGGTTGCTGAGAGTTCACCGAGGGGGTTCGCGAACTCACCACCCAGTCCACGAGGAAACACATCCACAATCAAACATGTCGGCCGGAACTCTTCCAACTGCCGACGAACAAATACCATCGCCCCCCTGGCGTTGGCCGAAGGCGAGCACACAACGAATTCCAGCGACTCGACTCGCGCGACTTCCGATTCGACACAAGCTGCGAATGGCGAATTGGCAAGAAGTCGATACGTCCCGGGCACTCGAACAGCAAGCTGCCTTATTAGTGCAAGCGACCGAGTCAGATGCCCCAAGCCGCCCCCGAAGGCGTAGCACAGCACTCTTCGCTCATTGCCCAAAGCCATCGTTCATCCCACCCCCAAAAACCGCCCACGCGGCGAGACCCTTCACGAAACCACCGTCCCAACATCGCTGCCGCACCCCGATGCAACGGGACGTTGCCTAGCTGGCGCCCATGTCGTTTTCGAAGCCGGAGAGATCGTTGGGGCTGCGGCTGTCGTTGAGGACGGCTTCATCGTTTTCGGTGAAGTCGTTACGGCCCCAGTAATAATCTTCGTAGTATTCGTCGGCGTAAAAGTAGGGATCCGGATCATAGTACTCGCCCTGCTTTTGCTGTGGCGGGTTGGCTTCTTTGGCCACTTTGCCGCAGCTTGTACAAAGCGTTCCATCGCCAACCCCTCGCGCGAGGTGCTGTTCGCAAATGGGCTTTGCACATTGGCCACATTCGCGAGTTGAGGCTCGACCACACGCATGTGGGAACAGGAAGCCAGCTTTCTCGTTGCACTCGCCAGCGCGGTATTGGGGATCGGTCATACTTTGGGTCACGCCAAAGGGGTGAAGAGAATCAAGCGTCAGAGAATCCGCACCTATCGAGGTGGGCGTGCGAGGAAGTACAAGCTACAAGCGGCTTGCTGCTGAGGAGTGAGTTCTTTCATGTAAAAGAACACAAGTGCCAAAGGCTGCTTGAGATCTTTCGAGTAGAGCACGGTTTTATCACTGGGGTCACGCAACACAATCTTGCCGTCTTTTGACTTGGCTCGAAACAACGTGTTGTCGTTGTTGTCTTCCAGAGCATAGCCGTAGTCTTTTTCCTTAAGCCGATAAATTCGCTTGTCTCCGGGCGCGTAGAAGTCCAGGTTC
>JBGCDN010000615.1:0-13925 GCA_045105495.1 Planctomycetaceae bacterium | reverse complement strand
TGGCGATGATGTGATGTTGGCTGTCTTTTGGCGGGAGAGCCGTTGTTTGAAAATCTTCTCGCCGGTTTTGATGTCTAGCTTGGCAACAATTCCTTTGTCGTCGAGTACGTAAAGCCCATCGCCATAGGCCAACGCACTGGGGATGTAGGTGCCAGCGCGTTTTGCGATCCAATGGATGAATTCGTTGTCGGCCGAATCGTCTTCTAGCTTCATCTCGCCAGACAGGCCAGGCTTGATGGCAACGATGGGGGCCATCTTGCCTCAGTTCAGGATTAGATGTTCTCCAAACGCAAACGAACTGGCGGCCGGAGCTGCACCAACGCCGAGTAGTCGCCACAGTTCTTTTCCTTCGGTGTCGTAGCTGATAGCGACGCCGGGACGCTGAGTAACGATTTCGGTTCTGAGGCTATTCTTCCAAACGTATGGTGTGACCCATGCCGACTTGGGCAGTTGTGCTGAAGCGTTAGCTGGCGGTTCGCGTTTCGTTCGCCAAAGTTCGCTGCCATCAGCTTTGTTGAACGCGGCGATGAATGCGTCCTCTTCGTTGTCGTGAACGATGATGATGCGGTTGTCGTGCAGGACAGGCGAGCTACCGGTACCGAAGTCCAGATAGATTGGGTGCGACTTCAGCTTCGTATGCCATGCCTGTTTTCCATCGAGGTTATAAGCGAAGAGGCCCATGTTGGCGATGTAGACAAAGACATGCTTCCCATCGGTGACAGGAGTTTCGGAGGCGAAGCTGCCTTTGCGATGTCGACCGCCAACTGGTTTGCCGCCGTGAAACTTGTCCTTCCAAAGAGTCTTGCCGGTTTTCAAATCCAGGCAGTACAGCCAATATTGAACCGTCACTTCCGATGGCAGTTCGATATCGCGAGCCTGGACTTTGGCTTTGATCTCGTCAGGCTTTAGTCCCTGCTTCATCAACTCAGCGACGTATTCGTTGCTGTAGTCAGTACCAGTTTGTGGAGGTTTGGATTTGCCGTCGGTCACGACTGTTGTCAGGAACACACGTCCGCCAATCACAACCGGTGATGACCAGCCTCGGCCGGGGACCTCAGACGACCACTCGATATTCTTGTCCGTTCCCCATTCAGTCGGCAGGTTTGGGTTCTCTGCGATCGGGTTGGAATCAGGCCCGCGAAACTGAATCCAATCCTGAGCGATGGTTGGATAAGCCGTGGCCAAAAACGTGGTGAGAGCGATAGCGAGTCGAATTGGCATCTGTATTTTCCTGACAACATCAAGATGTGTTCAACGCGGGACGAACGACAGCCGCGGGCTTTCTTGCGAGCTCAGTCCAACTACGGCCAAACTGCGTACCCATGTTACAAGAACTCGCCAACTCATCTGTCTGAGTGTTTTGCTGGAGGTCTACATGCTATCGATGAATGGGCGTGTCGTCTTCCGAACTGCCCGTGCTTTGAGAGTGGCCGAATTGCGGCGAACATTGGGGTCGTGTTCTCGGGTTAGGGTATGGAGGTTGGGTGAGACGGTGTTCCATCGGCTCAGTCGTTCAAATCCGACCTACTGAACATCTTTGAGCCCGTAAACTGCCTTCAGTCTTGACTTCAGCACAGATCGGGCGTGCAATACCTCACAGGGCGTTCCGGCAAAATTTGCCGATTCGCTTCCTACCTACACCGGACCGCCACTACCCCACCTTCGGTCCACAACACTTGGGCAAGTGTTTCGAGAGTTTCTACAACGTCTCGACAATCTCCCACAGGAGTAAAATTAGATGGCTCGTAAACGTTCGCGGCGTGATTTCTTGCATGTTGGTTTTGCTGGTGGCGTCGGCTTGACGCTCGCCGAGTTTCTCGCCGCCAAGCAGGCTCAGGCAGATCAAAAGCACTACGAATCGGTTGAAGGAACCGCGAAGTCGGTCATCTTCATTTTCCTCCCGGGCGGAATGTGCCATCAGGAAACGTTCGATCCGAAGCCATACGCGCCCGTCGAATATCGTGGACCGATGCGGCACATCAAAACAAAGGTGCCCGGAACGTTCATCAGCGAAACGTGGAAACAGACGGCTCAGATTACAGACAAGATCGCGATCATCCGTTCGATGACGCACGGCGAAGCGGCTCACGAACGTGGTACGCACAACATGTTTACTGGGTACCGGCCAAGCCCGGCGTTGAAGTTCCCGAGCATGGGTTCTGTGGTGACGCATGAGTTTGGTCCGCGGAATAACCTGCCTCAATACGTTTGCATTCCGAACCAGCCGAACGAGTTCGCTGGAACCGGTTACCTTAGTTCTTCGTTCGCTCCGTTCAGTTTGGGTGCTGATCCGGCTCAGAAGAACTTCACGGTTCGCGATCTGAAGCTGCCGGGTGGAGTGACCGACGAACGGTTCACTCGGCGACGCAATATTCTGTCCGCCGTCAACGAGCACTTCGTTGCGAAAGAGAAAGCCGATTCGCTGGATGCTGTCGACACGTTCTACAAACGAGCGTACGCGATGGTGAGTTCACCGAAGGCTCGCGAGGCGTTCGATATCAATAAAGAAGACGCCAAGACACGTGACGCTTATGGCCGCAATCAGGCTGGTGCTCGCATGTTGATGGCTCGTCGATTGGTTCAGGCTGGCGTTCGGTTCGTCACCATGACCTACGGCGGTTGGGACATGCACAACAACATTGCAGACGGTATTCGTCGTCAGGTTCCACCGTTGGACCAGGCTTACGCGGCGTTGATTCGCGACCTTGAAAAACGCGGCATGTTGAAAGACACAATGGTCGTGATGGCTTCTGAGTTTGGTCGAACGCCGAAGATCAATGGAACCGCTGGTCGCGATCACTGGCCGAAGGTGTTTAGCACCGTGATGGCTGGCGGCGGCATCAAGCCGGGTATCGTTTACGGTTCATCGAACGCGACAGCCAGCGAACCGGAAGACGACGCGATGGGCGTCGAGGACTGGGCAACGACTATGTACAAATGCATGGGAATTGTCGCGGACAAAGAACTGATGGCACCTGGCGATCGACCAATTGAGATTGTCGATGGTGGCAAGGTGCGTAAAGAGATCCTCGCCTAGGCTCACTCCTTTTGAAAATCACGCGAGCACGCCGGGCGGAGAGTCATGGCGTGCTCTGTGCATATATACCGCTTGGGGCAAGCACACATGAATACGTCGCGATTCGCTCGAACAAACACCGGCACACCTCAACTTTCGCCCCCGACTTTACGTCGGGGGTTTAGCGGCTTCTGCACTACTGAGTGCGAATGCGGAGTAGGGCAAAGTCCTGTGAACCCCCGACGTAAAGTCAGGGGCGGAATTCTGCTGCTGGCGATCGCCTTGCTTGCACCAGCGATGGCACAAGCCGCGGTTGAACCGGTTCCATCCTCCCCCGCACTCACGGTCATCGTCCCGCGCGGAGTTACGCGTGGAACCGAAACCACAATGACCTTCGTCGGAGCACGACTGAAGGATGCGGAAGAAATCCTGTTCTACGAACCCGGTTTGAAGGTTCTGGAACTCAAAGCTGAAAACAACAAAGTGACGTGTAAAGTCGCCGTCGCTGCGGATTGTCCGCTGGGCGAGCACACGGCGCAGGTGCGAACGCGATCGGGCATCTCAGAATATCGCACATTCTTTGTCGGACCATTCGGCGCCGTGACTGAGAAGGAACCGAATAGCGATTTCGCGACGCCTCAGGTGCTGGGCGCTGTTTCAAAGAACATGACGGTCAACGGCGTCGTTCAAAACGAAGACGTTGACTACTACCTGATCGAAGCGAAGAAGGGCGAACGCATTTCGGTCGAAGTTGAAGGCATGCGGTTTGGGCAAACGCTGTTCGATCCGTATGTCGGCATCCTCGATATGAAGCGGTTCGAAATCGCTGTCGCTGATGACACGCCGCTGGTTCGGCAGGACGCGGCGACATCCGTCATTGCTCCGGCTGACGGCAAGTACATCATCGAAGTTCGGGACAGTGCGTACGGCGGTAATGGTAACTGCCGCTATCGACTGCACGTTGGTTCGTTCCCACGTCCGCTGGCGGTTTACCCGCCGGGCGGCAAAGCGGGCGAAGAAATTGAAGTCACTTACATCGGCGACGCGAAGGGCGTATTCACTCAGAAGATCAAAGTCCCTGATAAACCGATCGCCGATTACCAACTGTTTCCACAGGACGAGAGTGGAATCGTTCCGTCCGGCATCCCGTTTCGCATCTTCGAACACGGTAACGTCTTTGAGAAAGAACCAAACGCGAATAGCAAACAGGCCACGCCCGGCACGCTGCCGATGGCGTTTAACGGTGTGATTCAGGAACCGGGCGACTACGACTGGTTCAAGTTCCCGGCGAAGAAGGGCCAGGTCTACGAAGTTGAGTGCTTCGGACGACGAATCCGGTCAGCGCTCGATCCGGTCATGCATATCTTCCATCCGAACGGCAAGACACTCGCCGGCAACGATGACTCGCGCGGTCCGGATAGCTATCTGCGGTTCACGTGCCCGGCTGACGGCGACTACTTCGTCCGCGTGTACGACCATCTCAAACGTGGCGGTCCAGAATTCACTTACCGAATTGAGTTCTCACCTATCAAACCATCGCTGTCGCTTGGTATCCCGCGAGTCGCCCGGTACTCGCAGTCTCGGCAGCAGATTTACGTCCCCCGAGGTAACCGGTTCGCCACATTGATTTCTGCATCGAGAGCTAACTTCGGTGGCGAGCTGGTCCTCGACGGGAAGGATCTTCCGCCCGGCATCAAGATGATCGCCGAACCAATGGCGGCCAACATGAACACGATGCCTGTTGTGTTCGAAGCTGCCGCCGACGCACCGATCGGTGGCAAGCTGGTGAACTTCACCGCGAAACTAAACGACCCAAAGAAAAATATCAGCGGCCAGTTTAAGAATCGAGCCGACTTCGTGATCGCTCAGCCTGGCCAAAGCTTGTACGCATGGAAAGACGTTTCACAGCTCGCATTCGCCGTGGTCGACGACCTGCCGTTCAAGCTGGAGATCGTCCAACCAAAGGTTCCTATCGTCAGAGGCGGATCGATGAATCTGAAGATCGTCGCCCATAAGAAAGAGGGTTGGGACGAACAGATTCGCATTCAGTTCCCGTTCCGGCCCCCAGGCATTGGAGCTACTTACCAGGTCACGATGCCGAAGGGTAAGAACGAAGTTCTGTACCCAATCAACGCAAACGGTGGCGCTCAGATTAAGAAGTGGCCATGCTACTGCATCGGTTATGCCAACGTCGGCGGCAACGCGTGGGTGGCATCGCAGTTGGCTCATTTGGAAATTTCTGAACCATTCGTCAACGTGAAGCTGGCTCGAACTGCAGTGGAACTTGGCCAGGAAACGGAGATGGTCGCGACTATCGAAGTGAAGAAAGAGTTCCCCGGCAAAGCGAAGGTTGAGTTGCTCGGCTTGCCGCACAAAGTTGTTGGCGAAACCAAAGAGATCGACAAAGCGGCCAAAGAGATCGTGTTCAAAGTGAAGACGGACAAAGCCAGCCCGGCTGGTGCTCACAAGAACGTCTTCTGCCGTGTGACTTTGATGGACCAGAACGAACCCATCATCCACAGTCGACTCGGTGTCACAGAACTTCGAATCGATAAACCACTCCCACCGAAAAAGAACGCTCCGAAACCGAAGCCGGCTCCAAAGAAAGTTGTCGCCAAGAAGGCTCCCGAAAAGAAGCCAGAGAAACGACTAACTCGATTGGAGAAACTTCGTTTGGAAGCCAAAAAACGAAGAGAAGAAGGAAGCCAATAGCCACCACAGCTTCCGCAAAGTGAGCCGAAGGGCGTAAGTCCTCGGGCCCCAAGTACGAAACACTTCTGCCCCCGACTGACAGTTGGGGGAAGAAAATCAGACCCACCCGAGTATCACCATGAAACTCACAACACTCCTCACAACGTTCCTCATCGCCACCACGGCGATTGCTGAGGAACCTGTCGAACTCAAAATCTTCCCGGAAAACGCACAGCTCAAGACGCTGCGTGATCGGCAATCGTTTGTTGTGCAGGCGTTCTACGCCAACGGCATCACGCGCGACGTGACGAAGCAAGCTAAGTTTGCCCTCGCCAACGGTGCGCTGTGCAAACTCGAAAACGCCACGCTCTATCCGGCAACTGACGGCGCGTCAGAAATGACCGTCACCTATGGCAAGCATTCGTTGAAGGTTCCTGTCAAAGTCGAAGCCGCCAAGGCTGAGCGCGAAATCAGCTTCCAGCTGGACGTCATGCCTGTCTTCATGAAAGCCGGTTGCAACACCGGAAGCTGTCACGGCGCCGCCCGCGGCAAAGACGGGTTCATGCTGAGTCTCTTCGGCTACGACCCGATCGGTGACCACATGCGAATCACTCGCGAAGTGCCAGGTCGTCGCATTAACCTCGCGCTTCCACGCGAAAGCATGATGCTGACCAAGGGCTCCGGCCAGGTTCCTCATACCGGTGGCAAGCGATTCACGCCGGACGGCGAACTCTACAACACAATGCTCCGGTGGCTTGAAGCGGGAGCCCCCAAGGACGCGAAGACACCACCGGCTGTGGAATCCGTCAGCGTCTACCCACCGACAGCCGTAATGGATGGCGAAGGCGAAACGCAGGCCCTGACTGTTCTCGCAAGATACGCAGACGGAACCACTCGCGATGTCACGTCGCTTACCTTCTTCAGTTCGAACAATGACACCTCTGCCGAGATCTCGCAGAAAGGCGTTGTCACCGCACACGAACGCGGCGAGGCCTTCATCATGGCTCGGTTCGAAACACACACCGTTGGCTCGCATTTCATCGTGCTGCCGAAGGGGCTGAAGTACGAAGATCCAAAAACGCCCGAAAACAACTACGTCGACAAGCTGGTTCACGACAAACTTCGCAAGCTGCGAATCATTCCGTCCGAAGTCTGCACCGACGCGGAATTCCTCCGCCGTGTCAGTCTGGACGTCGCCGGCGTTATGCCGACTCGAGAGGAATACGAGGCGTTCGTCGCCGACAAGGATCCGAAGAAGCGCGAGAAGCTGGTCGACAACCTGCTGGGCCGCAAAGAGTTCGTTGAGATGTGGGTAATGAAGTGGGCGGAGCTCCTGCAGATTCGGACGGTCAATAACCGCGTCACCACAAAGCCGATGTTGCGGTACTTCAATTGGCTGAAAGAAAAGGTCGCCAGCAACACGCCGATGGACGTGATGGTTCAGGAACTGTTGGCGTCGAAAGGCGGAACCTTTGTCTCGCCCGCGACCAATTACTATCAGGCCGAAACTGATACGTTGAAGACTGCGGAAAACGTCGCCCAGGTATTCATGGGCATGCGAATCCAGTGTGCTCAATGCCATAACCACCCGTTCGATCGCTGGACTCAGGACGACTACTACGGATTCGCGTCGTTCTTCTCACAGATCGGACGCAAGCGAGGCGAAGACCCGCGCGAAACGATTATCTACAACCGAGGAAGCGGCGAAGTTCGTCATGCTGTAACTAAAAAAGTCATGGCACCGAAGTTCCTGGGTGGTGAGGTGCCAAATGTGAAAGGCAAAGATCGCCGTGAAGTCCTGGCTATGTGGCTCGCCTCGTCCGACAACCCGTACTTCGCCGAGAACCTGGCCAACATTGTCTGGGCTCACTTCTTCGGCAAAGGCATTGTGGATGAAGTGGATGACGTTCGCGTTTCGAACCCGCCCGTCAACCAGGAACTGCTCACCGAACTCGGCAAGCGATTCACCGATTATAAGTACGACTTCAAAGCGATCGTTCGCGACATCTGTCTCTCGCGAACCTACCAACTTTCGACCAAGACAAACGAAACCAACGAAAGCGATCACAGCAACTTCGCCCACGCCGAACTCCGCCGTCTCCGCGCGGAAGTGATGCTCGACTGCGTCAGTCAGATCACGGAAACAAAGAACAAATTCCGTGGCCTGCCACTTGGTGCTCGAGCCGTGCAGATTGCTGACGGCAACACCTCGTCCTACTTCCTCACAACATTCGGTCGAGCGAAACGAGAATCTGTCTGCAGCTGTGAAGTAAAGATGGAACCGAACCTGTCGCAGGCTTTGCACATGATCAACGGTTCAACCGCCAACGGCAAAATCGCCCAAGGCAAGTTCGTCGCCACATGCGTTCAGAAGAAGATGGACCCCGCCGCCATCATCGAAGACATGTATATCCGCTGTCTGACTCGCAAACCGACTCAGCCAGAACTCGACAAACTCCTGGCCCTCGTCAACGAGAAACCAGACAAAGGCTTCCAACAACAAGTCCTCGAAGACATCTTCTGGAGCCTCTTGAACTCACGAGAATTCCTCTTCAACCACTAACGGCCACGACACCCCACCGGGGGCTGAACGCCCAAGATAGCGCAGAGGCCAGTGAACCACCGGGATAAACCCGGTGGGGATGCGACTTGAGAGAAACTAATCCGGCCGCACCAACTGAATCGACCAAACCAATCAGCGAACCGAGCAAACCCACACGACATTTTCTGATTCGCCCGCGTGCATCGGTCAGATAACCGCGCACAATTACAATGGCACACCCGGCGAGGGCTTGTACTTGGGGCCACCGAGCCCCAAGTACCAGTGACTTGCCAACCACAGAAAACAGACGATCAACGCGAACCTTACATTGGCCGCTTGCGAGCCAACCATATGCACTCACCTTGGGGCTCGGAGGCCCCAAGTACATGATGAACTTCCGCCCCCGACTTTATGTCGGGGGTTTAACGGCTTCTGCACTACTAAATGCTCACTCCGCGACCAGTAGTGCCAGAGCCGTGGACCCACCGAGGTAACCTCGGTGGCGAACCAGGAAACAGAGCCATGAAAAATTCAGCACTCCTCATCGCACTCACACTCCTCGTGCCCGCAACTGCGTCGGCGCAGAAGAAGATCACGTACGAAGAGCACGTGAAGCCCATCTTTCGAGCCAAGTGCTTTAACTGTCACAACACTGACAAGAAAAGCTCGGACCTGGATCTCACCAACTACACCGCCGTCATGGCTGGTGGAGCGGCCGGAGCGGACATTGAACCGGGCGATGCCGATGGCAGCTACCTGTTCTCGCTCGTCAATCACGACGACGAACCAAAGATGCCGCCGAACTCCGAGAAGATCGATCAAAAAATGATCGACACCCTCCGCGCGTGGATCGACGGTGGCGCGCTCGAGAACTCTGCCAGCAAGGCGATGAAAAAGAAGGCCGGTCCAAACCTCGCCCTCGGCGCTCCGGCAACAGGACGACCGGAAGGCGCACCGCCGCTGCCGGATGTGCTTGGTTTGGCTCCTGTTGTCATGCCCAAAGCGAACACAGCTGTCGAAGCCATCGCGACCAGCCCTTGGGCTCCACTGATTGCTGTTTCCAGTCAGAAGCAGATCGTTCTTTATCACTCAACGGATCTGCAGCCACTTGCGGTTCTCCCATTTCCAGAAGGCGTCCCCGAAGTTCTACGGTTTAGCCGGAACGGTAAGCTGTTGCTTGCTGGTGGTGGCCGAGCCGCCTACCAAGGCAAGGTCGCTGTCTACGATGTGAAGACCGGCCAGCGAATGATTGAAGTCGGCGACGAAGTAGATTCGGTTCTCGCCGCCGACATTAGTTCGGACATGAAGTTCGTGGCACTCGGCGGACCCAGCAAGATGGTTCGCGTCTACAATACATCTGACGGATCGCTCGCATACGAAATTAAGAAGCACACCGACTGGGTCTACGACTTGGAATTCAGTCCTGACAGCGTCTTCCTCGCTTCATCCGACCGAGCTGGCGGGCTGCACGTTTGGGAAGCCGACAACGGCCGACTGTATCTCACGCTGCTCGGCCACAAAGGCGGAGTGAACTCTGTCTCATGGCGATCCGATTCTAATCTGCTCGCTTCCGGCAGTTCAGACGCCACCATCAAGCTGTGGGAGATGGAAAATGGTAAAGCCGTGAAAAGCTGGAACTCGCACGGCGGCGGGGCCATGTCTGTAGAGTTCTGTCGAGACGGTCGAATCGTGAGCTGCGGTCGTGACCGAACCACTAAGATCTGGGACGCCAACGGCAAGCAACAACGCGCGTTCGAAGCGTTTGGTGAGATGGCTTTGAAAGTCAGCTACTGCGACGAAACGAACCGAGTCATTGCTGGCGACTGGCACGGCAACATTCGAGTCTGGAACGTAGCCGACGGCAAACGCCTCGGCGAACTCGCTCAGAACCCACCCGCCTTGCCACAGCGTCTGGCTGCAGCAAAGGCTGATCTCGCCGCGAAAGAAAAAGACGCCGCTGCCAAAGCCACTGCAGCCGCTGGCGCCGTCAAAGCTCGTGACAACGTGAACACGGCACTTGCGAACAACAAGAAGCTGCTCGCTGATTCAACCAATCTTAATAAGCAAGCCAACCAACAGGTCCCGACTCTGACCAAAACGCTGCAGACCATCAAACAACAAATCGCAGCTGCAACCACCGCGCAAGTGTCGCTTGCCAAGGCTGTACCTCAACTGAAGACCGCTGCTGCCCAGGTGAAGACCGCAGCTGCTGTCGTTCCCAAAGACAAAGAACTTGCCGCCTTGGTCGCGAGCGTCCAAAAGAAGTACACGCAAAAACAGGCCGAATATACAGCCGCAATGGCCATGGTAAAAACCAAAACCGCCGAGCAAACGCAAACCACCACCAAGCTCGCGGCCATGCAAAAGCAGATGAAAGATTCTGCAGCCAATATGAAGAAGGCACAGAGCCAAATCAAAGCTCTCACGCCGCAAGTGAAGCCCAGGACCGACGCTGCCAACAAAGCCGTCGCCGCCAGCAGCGCTGCCACCGCCGCCCGTGACGCGGCTAAAGCATCCATTACAAGATGGAACAACTACATCGCGCTCGAAGGCGAACTCGGCAAACTTAAGCAAGCCGAAACGGTTCTCAACGAGAAAGAAGTCGCCGCTTTCGAAATGGCCGAGAAGCTTAAGTCCGCCCAAACCGCCGTCGACGGCGCAAAGAAGGTCATGGCTGACGTTACCGCTCAGCACAAGAGTACCGTTGCTCAGGCCGAACAGATGAAGCAAACCATTGCCGCACTGAACGCAGAGAGTGCCAAGGCAATGAAGCACGCGAAGGATCTCGAAGCTAACCTGCCAAAGCTCCAGGAGATCCAGGCCAAACTCGCCGAAGCCGCGAAACTGGTTCCAAACGACACAGACATTGCCGCATCTGCGCAACAGATGGTTGCACTGGTCACACAGAAAACAGCCGCTATCGGAACACTCAAGCAGACGTCAGCCGCCAAGACAGAGAACGCAAAGAAGACAACCGCTGCGATGCAAACTGTTCTCGCCAAAGCGACTGAACTGCAGAAGTCTGTCACCGCCGCCACGGCAAACGTCACAAAGATGACCACCGACATGCAACCCGTCGTCAAAGCAGCCGAAGCGGCCAATGCTCAAGTCACGTCGGCAAAGCAAGTTGTCGACGCTGCGTCCAAAGTCGTGGAAACCAGACGACAACAAATTCGCCCACTGCTTGGCTTCAAAACGGCGCAGGCGGGTTAACGGCTGCGGGAAGCAAGCCACGCAATCATGACAAGAATTGCCATCATCGGTGCAGGCGCGATCGGTGGTTCGGTCGCGGCCGCTCTTGGCAATGCAGGGCACGATGTTGAGCTGTGTGTTAGAAGCCCCTTCGAAGAACTCCAGGTTCAGTTTGAAGAGAAGGCACAGACGTTTTCACATCGGGTTCTTACAGAACCAACCACTGTGCAGCCGGCTGATTGGCTGCTTCTCTGTACCAAAGCTCATCAAACCGCAGGCGCTGCCAATTGGTTTTCCCATGCGGCGAGGAAGACAACAACTGTTGTCGTCCTGCAAAATGGTGTCGAGCACGAGTCGCGAGTACGCGGCCTTATTTCCAAAGAAGCGAACGTTTTGCCGTGCGTGGTTCGGCTACCTGCGACGGCAATCGAACCGGGTCACATCGTCCAAAACCAAGCTGGCCGTTTGCAGGTTCCTCGAACCAATGCCGGTTCCGCATTTGCCAAACTCTTCGAAGGCCAGAAGAGGATCGTTGTCGAACCAGTCGATGACTTCACATCTGCTGCTTGGGACAAACTGGTCCGCAACGCCGTTTCAGGACTTTGCGCGATCGCGCGGCAGCCGATGGGGATTCTAGCGCAACCCGCCAGACGGGGTTTTATTGTCGGCCTGGTCGCTGAAATCAAAGCCGTTGGTGAAGCCGAAGGTGCGGTGTTTTCCGAGAACCTCGTTGACGAGTTCTTCGCAGGCTACGCTGGGCCCATCGGTCAGTTGTGGACGTCAATTGCCAAGGACTGCCGCGATGGAAGATCAATGGAATGGGACGCACGCAATGCTGTGGTTGGCCGCCTCGGCCGAAAGCACGAAATCGCCACACCGCTCAACGATACTCTCACCACCATGTTGGAATTGGCCGACGTCGGGCATTGAAGGCCCCGGCGCGTGGTGGCTTCGCTAACGGATCTCTCCTGTATCCAGATTGAGTCCAGACCATTTTCCAGACTTCGAAGACAGTGCGTAGTACCAGTCGCCATCGCGTATCGTGACGTCACTGGTTCCGACTGTAGGTTGGACCCTCGTGTCGGTTTCAATCCAGTGCCATCTGCCTGCCTCGGCACCGTAGCCGTAAACCATCTTTCCAACGCGGACCGCGGCAACACTGCTTCCGACAATAGGTACAACCGCGTCACCGTCTTGTGGCTTGATGGGGATTCGTTTCCAGACGCCGGTGTAAGAACTCCAGGCTGCAAGCGAATCTTCTGACTTCGGTGCGACAACAATCAGCTTGGTCGACTTGACGGGCACACCAAACGTCGAACCACCAAACCCTTCTTGCTGGTTCCTAAGGAACTCTCCGCCAGCAAACTGTTCACCGGCTTCCCTTGGCATGGATAGCTCAGGCCCAAGTGGGAGCGCGCTAGTCAGAACAACGGCAAGTAGAGTCGGTGTCATCTTTTTCTCCTGAATCCAGACGGAACTACTCAGGGAGAAAACGCAGAGGGCTGCCGCTGTTCAACGTCAGTCCAAACTAAACCCAAATTATTGAGCAGACCGCCGAATCACTGCCCGGAGCGGTCGGTGGTCCGAGAGTCTGGCATCGATCGCTTCTACAGCGGTGATCTCTAGTTCTTTCGATACGAGAATCCAATCCAATCGTTCGCCAGTGAATGGAAACGTCACCATGTCACTCTCCGGTTCGAAGGCGTCCAGCTCCAACGCAGAGGTAAGCTGACGCACGGCTCCATCTTCTCTCCAGTCGCAATTCAAGTCCCCAGCGATGATCATGGGCTTGGCTCGCTTACGTACGATCTCGACTAGTTCTCGAACCTGATTTCCTCTGGCAGAACCTGATGCGAAATCCAGATGGACTGTGACGAAATCGAATTCGAACGCCGTATCGCCCGGCCATGAAATACGGGCAATTGCGACCCCCTTGCTAAACGTCGGCGGAGTGGGTCGAAACGTATGCGTGACAGCGTCCGACAGCTGCAATCGCGACAACACGGCTGTCCCATATTGCAGACCTGCCCCATCGACATTCAAGGCGTGAACCAGATGCGGCGTTCCAGCAGTTCTGGCAATCAACTTTGCGTGGTCGAAGTTGCCACTCCACCAAGACGGAGCATCGCATTCCTGTACCGAAACGATGTCCGCCTTGTGCTCCGCCAGCAGTGAACCTATTGATTCGCAGTTCGCCCGCAGCGTCTTCTTCGAAGTTAGTGCTTGATGTGCTCCTTCTCCTCGACCATGAGCACAGTTGACGCTCATCACAATTAACTCATCACGGGGTGAGGATGGGATCGGTAGACCAACGGCCTGAGCTGCAACCTGCAAGTCAGTCTTGCCCGCAACCCATTGCGTAAACAGCATCACACCGAGGAATAGAATGAGTCCGGCGATCGACAGCCACTTGCCCCAATTCCTGAGGCGTTGGCGGCGACTTGCTTTCCTGGGCTCCGCTATTGTCTTGATTGAGGGTTTCAT
>JBGCDN010000614.1:0-7400 GCA_045105495.1 Planctomycetaceae bacterium | reverse complement strand
GAGGGACTGAAGCGAAAGCGAAAAGACGTCACGAATCGCGACCTCGACGGTTCGCCCGATCAGCAAAAAGCAGCAGCGGGGAAGGCATCTTCAAAGAAGGCGGACAAGAAGTCGAAAAAGACCAAGTCTGACGGTTCAACTTTGGTTCTTCACAACCTGAACTCCGGACTTGAGCGGCGATTCCCATACGTCACAAGTCAGGCATTCAGTAAGCACGGCGAACGGTTGGCGTTCGCAACTTCGAAGAAAGACGATGACGCTGCCGACGGCGTTCATATCTTGAACCTCGCGAACGAAAAAGCCGAACAGGTCATCAGCGGACTCGGCAACTATCGTAGCCTTAGCTTCAACGAAGACGGCTCGATGCTGGCGTTCATGTCAGATCGAGATGACTACGAAGCAGACAAGCCAAGTTGGTCGCTGTACCTGGTTCGGAAGTTCAAGAAGACGGCTGAAAAAGTCGCTCACGCTGGCGACGAAGGCATTCCGAAAGACTGGTGGCTGGCATCGTCGTCCGGACCTATTTTCAGCGAAGACGGTCGCCGACTTTACTTCAGTACGGCACCAATTCCAGAAGACGTGAAGACACCAAAAGCCAAAGACGAAGAACCGAAAGCCAAACTCGATCTATGGCACTGGAAGGACAAGCAACTGCAGCCACAGCAGCTTCTTCAGGCCGCAAGAGAACGCAATCGCAGCTACCGCGCCGTCTACGATCTTCGTGCGAGAAAGATTGTGCAGCTTGCGACGAAAGAGATTCCAAATGTCTCGATTGACTTCCGATCAAAGTCAGACCTCGCTGTTGGCGTCGCCAACGAGAAGTATCAGTACATGCTTTCGTGGGAAACTCCCGGCTTCAGCGACCTTTATCTCATCGATCAGAAGACTGGCGAGAGTCAGCTCGTCGCCGAGAAGATCCGCGCACGGGGGCAGATGTCGCCGGGTGGAAAGTACCTCAGTTGGTTCGACCCCGAACAACTGAAGTGGTACGCCATGTCAACCAAAACGCGTAAGGCTGTAGAGATCAGTAAGGGTACTAAGGTTTCCTTTGCGAACGAATTGCACGACACGCCTTCGCTACCTCGGTCGTACGGATCAGCCGGCTGGATGGCAGACGACGAAGCCATTCTTGTGTACGACCGGTTCGATATCTGGAAGCTCGATCCAACTGGCAAAGAACCAGCCGTCAAGCTGACCAACGGGCGCGAAAGCAAGGTCCGTCATCGGTACCAACGAATCGATTCTGAACAGCGATTCATCGACGCAAAGCAGCCACTCATGCTGACACTGTTCAACGAAGCAACCAAAGCAACCGGCTTCGGCTCGCTCGATGTTTCTGGCGACAAACCAACGGTCGTAACGCACTTGATGCTTGACGAAGCTCTTGGCGGCCTGAGAAAAGCGAAAGATGCGGACACCGTTCTGTTCACACGTTCGACATTCCGAAAGTGTCCCGATCTTTGGGCCAGCACGACTGCGTTCAAGAATGTAAAACGACTTAGTCGTATCAACCCCCAGCAGCGTGACTACCTTTGGGGAAGTGCCGAGCTGGTGACATGGCAGTCGAAAGACAACAAGCCATTGGACGGCATTCTGTACAAGCCGGAAGGGTTCGACGAGACCAAGAAGTACCCACTGATGGTGTACTACTACGAACGCTCGTCCGACCGCCTGCATACCTACTACGCACCCGCCGCCGGGCGGTCGATTATCAACTTCAGCTTCTACGTGAGCCGTGGTTATTGTCTCTTCGTTCCAGACATTCCTTACACAACAGGCTTCCCTGGCGAGAGTGCTGCCAAGGCAATTCTTCCCGGCGTCGAGTCCATTGTGGCAAAGGGCTTCATCGACAAGGATCGCATCGGAATGCAGGGCCACAGTTGGGGCGGATATCAGGCCGCATACCTTGTGACGCAAACAGACATGTTCGCCTGTGCCGAATCCGGGGCACCAGTTTCAAACATGACCAGCGCCTACGGTGGCATTCGATGGGGCAGCGGAATGAGCCGCATGTTCCAATACGAACGCACTCAAAGTCGAATTGGCGAGACCCTCTGGGAAGGTCGTGACAAGTACATCGCGAACTCTCCGGTGTTCTTCGCAGACAAAATCAACACACCACTTCTCATTCTGCACAACGACGAAGACGGTGCCGTCCCGTGGTACCAGGGCATCGAACTATTTGTGGCAATGCGTCGGCTCGGCAAACCCGCTTGGATGATGAACTACAACGGCGAACCACACTGGGTTATGAAGAAGGAAAACCGTCTGGACTTCGCCAAACGCATGCAGCAATTCTTCGACCACTACTTGCAAGGTGCTCCAGAACCCGAATGGATGGCGACTGGCATTCCAGCGGTCAACAAAGGCAAGAAGTTCGGCTTCGAACCAACAAAGAAAAAGGCACAAGAGCCGACCGAAGCGGTTGAAAAGCCATAGGACGGCTCTGCCCCATTTGTTGAACCACTAACGGGCACTGATGAGACTAATGGGGTCGCTTCCCATGAATCATTAGTGCTGCATCAGTGACTATTAGTGGTCTAGGAACTACACACATCGGCTGTGTTTCAGCGGCGACCGTGCGCTCTCGCCCGTCGCAATCGTGCTCGCGGCGAAACACTTCTCAAACCTACCAGCCCAACATCGCTGCCGCACACCGATGCAACGGGAGGGTTGCCTTTGACAAGTTGGGGGTGGGAACCGATGCTCATGGCTGCGTTCTATGCACTATGCCTACTGAGCGAAGAGTAACTTCGATGAAGAAGCCTGCTGAACTTGATCACCCGATCCACGACTTGTTAGCCCAGCGATGGAGTCCGGTTGGTTTTGAACCAAAACCGCTTCCGCAAGCAGAACTTTGTTCGTGCCTCGAAGCTGCGAGATGGGCTGCTTCTGCGTTCAATGAACAGCCATGGACGTTCTTGGTCGCCCAGAGAGAGAACACCGCCGAGTTCGAAAAGATGCTCTCGGTGCTCGTTGAAGCGAATCAGGCTTGGGCAAAAAACGCGAGTGTTCTGCTGCTAACTTGTGCCAATCAACAGTTTATTAGAAACAGCAAACCGAACACTGCAGCGCTGCATGATCTTGGTTTGGCCGTTGGCAACCTCTCCGTGGAAGCGACTGCGAGAGGTTTGATTGTGCACCAAATGAAGGGGTTCCTGCCGGACAAGGCTCGAGAAGCCTACGACGTTCCGGAACAGATTGAATTGGTGACTGCAATTGCCCTGGGGTACGCGGCCGATCCGGAAACGCTTCCTGATGATTTGAAGCAACGCGATCTTGCCGAACGACATCGCAAGCCACTGGCGAAGTTTGTCTTCGAGGGTGAATGGGGCCACTCGGCGGATCTTGGCTGATGCCAGTAATCGCCGAATCGTCAGCGCCACCGACAAAAGCATGACCGTCTCGCAAAAAACGCAGCCACATCGACGTGTTCTGTTCGTCGTCGCGTACGTCGTTTTCATCGCCATCCTGATTGCCATCGCCGCGCGAGTTGTGTTGATGGTTCGCACAAATCAGTCGCTTGACGGCTCGATGGAAGAGATCGACATCTGGACGTTCTACTATCCGGAACTGGAACACTCCAAGGCCCTACACGACGTTGATGACCACAAACACTTTGACGTCCTGTTTCTTGGCGGTTCTGTTTTGGAACAGGTGGCAAAGAAACTCAAGCCAAGAGACTTCGCAGCCAAAGCAGGTTCAAAACAAGTCCGTTTGTACAACCTCGCAAAGTCGGCCCACACCAGTCTAGACAGCCTGCTGAAGATGAGGCAGCTAAGTCATCGCGACTTCGATGTTGTGGTAATTTATCACGGCATAAACGACGCAAGAATGAACTGCTGCAAGCCTGAGCATTTCCGTTCGGACTACTCGCACTGCAAGTGGTACCAAAGCATGGAACAGCGATTGGCTGAGAAGCGAATCACGCTGACAGACATTGTGACTGATGTCAAAGACCAGGTAATCGGACTGGGGCAGCCAAAGCCAGAATTGTCCGCAGAAGGCCTCGTCATCAAGACAGCAGACGCGTTCGAATCCAACATCCGTGAGATCACAAGACTCGCAGCGGAGTCCGCTCAAACACAAACCATCCTCGGCACCTTCGCGTTTCATCTTCCAAAGGGATACTCCCGTGAGAAGATGGAAGCCGGTGAACTGGGCTATGCGAACGGTGACTACGAAATGGTTGCGGAATCGTGGGGCGAACCGGACGGTGTCCGCGAGGCTGTTCGAGTTCACAACAACGGCGTTCGAACAGTTGCGGAGTCGTCTCTGCAGATTGACTTTCTGGACATTGACGCAAGGCTCTCCGGCGACATCCAAATGTTTTGCGACCTTTGCCACGTGAGTGATGCTGGGCGAATACGGTTCCAGTCTTTGCTACTAGAGGCAATCGAAGTGATGCGGCGCGAACCGACCAAATGACAAACGTCGATCTGGATCCACAAACCAACTCACGCCGCGTGGTCGTTTTGGGTGCCAGCAATGTGACTCTTGGGTTGCCGACCATCGTTCATCATGTGCGGTCCGGATTCACCGGTCCCCTACAAATGGATATCGCTGATGGGCATGGGCGTTCGTACGGCGATTGGACGTCGGTGCTGTTTCGCAGAGTCCCCGGTCACCACGAAGGCGCGGTTCCCGATTTTGAATCCCATCATCAGAAGCATGCATTGCTGACTGATATCGGCAACGACCTTGTGTATGGGACAGATGCCGGCCAGATCGCTGCATGGGTATCAGATGTAGCGCACCGATTTGCCGATGTCGGCGCAGAACTGACGATGACAGGCCTGCCGCTCGCCAGCGTACATTCCTTATCGAAGAACCGATTTCGATTCTTCCGAACGCTCTTCTTCCCATCCAGCCCGCTTCGCTACGACGGATTAATTTCTAAGGTCGAAGAACTCGACGCTCGGATCAAAGAGATCGCTATCGATGTTGGAGCTGCGAAGGTAGACCCAGAAGCCGAATGGTACGGACTGGACCCAATCCACATCCGAAGAAGCGATCGATCTGCAGCATGGACTCACGTGTTGAAAAGCTGGCACTCCTGGGAACCGCGAGAGACCAGAGACCTTTCGCTCTTAACAAAAATTCGACTCTGGCGAAGTAAACCCCAACAACGACAACTGCTCGGCAAGCTGCGCTGCCACCAGCAAGTGGTGAGGTTGGATCATGAAACAACAATTCGTTTTTTCTAAACACGCCGAATTTTAGAGAAACCCACCACGCGGTTGGGGGTTCCAAGCATCAGTACACACGTGGGACCGCTAAGTCCCATCGAAGAATTCGGGTTTGAGTCGCAGCACCCCAGCGGTGACACAAACCCGCAATAGTGGCCTGAGTGCGGCGTTTGTAGTGGCTCGTCGCATTCAGGCTTTCTTTACGCACCTCTCAACCCGTGGAACCGGTGTCCAATCCAAACCGTGCGGACCAAGTGGCCTCAGCAGGAGGGACCTGCGGACTATCCGCCCAACCCACGCGAACGTTGGCCGGGCACGTGATTATTCATGATAAGCGCTTGTTTGGCACATCTGATCACGCGTATCATTATGGCCAGTTTCCAGAGATATCCTCCGCAGATCCTTCCACGTCAGGGCAAGCGAGGCTTGGCAAATGGTCGATACTACGGTGATGGCAAATCACCGTCCAAGAGGCCTGAACAGCAAAGCTAAGTCTTCAAGAAACGCCGCTGTCCCACCATCCATGTCACCAACACCGCTGAAGATGGGTCTATGTCAACTGCCACTGCAATAGCCCCGATCAAAGAGAATCGGCCACTACTGCTGCTACTGATCGGTGTGGCATTGGGCACGCTACCGATGTTCATTTCGCACCTCGCAAATATGTGGAGGCAGCCCCAGTACCAGTACTTCCCTATCGTACTGTTGGTCATCGCTTGGCTTATCCGGCGAGGGGCAAAATGGCGGCCTAATCCACTGCAGCGAACATGGCATCACACTCTTGGCCTGATCATCGTGGCCGGAGCTCTCGCCGTTTCAGCGCTCGGAACGTGGGTGATGTCGCCTTGGGTCGCAACCGTCGGCATGGTGCTGGCGTTCGGGGGCTGCTTGATGCTCCTCTGGAGGTGGCTCCACCTCGACAACCCGATCGGAATCTGGTGCCTATCGCTTCTGGTTCTCAGACCACCGCTTGGACTCGACACAAAGCTTGCCTTCTGGCTTCAGGGAATCACCACCCGTGTGTCGGGGGCATTGCTGGACATGATTGGTGTTGTGAACCTGATCGAAGGAAACACGCTCGTGCTCGAGTCACGACACTTGTTCGTGGAGGAAGCCTGCAGCGGAATTGTCTCGTTGATGTCCATTATCGCCTGCTGTGCGATCATCGCCGTATGGCAGGATCGCCCGGCTCCACACGCGATCCTACTCACGCTGAGTGGTGCATTCTGGGCGGCTATTTTGAACACGTTCCGAATCACCATCATGGCGTTCGCATTAGACTCGTTCGGCTTAGACATGACCGAAGGCTGGAAACACGAAGCCTTGGGGCTAGCGCTCTTTGCAGGCACACTTGGGCTCACGTTCTGTACCGACCGTTTGTTGCTGTTCTTCCTCGCGCCTGTGGAGCACCCAGACAGCGAGATGTACGGAGCCTACGAAGTTGATGTCGCAGAACCATTGCTCTCTCGTATCTGGAACACACTAGTCGAACCAAGGCGACTATTCTCACCCCCGGTGCACTCAGACTCAGGCGTCGGAGCTTCAAAGCCGTATGTCCCGACGTGGACTATGGCAGTGGCAGCACTATTCCTCTGTCTTGGAGTAACACAAGTTGTTCGTGGCGCGATCTCGAAGCAAGACTTCCAACGGATCGCGCCCAGCGACGCAATTCTTCAAGTTGGATCCACCGCGATGCCAGCGGACTTCAATGGTCAAAAACTGAAAGGGTTTGAGACAGTCAGAAGAGACGTCTTAGACGAATTCGGTGAACAGAGCCATCAATGGCAATACGATCTGAGCGGAGTCTCTGTGCTATATTCCATGGACTTTGTTTTCTCCGAATGGCACGAGCTTACGCTCTGCTATAAGGGGCTTGGATGGCAAATGGTCGAACGTAGACTCTACGTTGACCCGGCGACGGATAGGGAATTCATGCGTGCGATATTTAAAAAAGGCCCCGACCGAGCCATGGTAGTTTTCGGGAACTTCGACAGCGAAGGACGGCACGCAAACCCGCCAGAAACAAGCCTTATTGCGAGTTTTTTGAACCGGCTGCAGGGCACACCGGGCGGTGTCTACCAAACTCAAGCGTTCTTTGTGATACCGCAGGATATCCCCAAAGAACTGCGCAACAGAGTTACGAAGAACTACACCGAATTTCACGACCGCATGTCTAAGCTACAGAGAAAGAACTAACCATGTCGGCCGACG